>DASSII010000018.1:0-7459 GCA_035692005.1 Candidatus Limnocylindrales bacterium
GATGGCTGGAGTTCCAGGAATACTTCGTCCACCGCCACCAGGAGCCGACCGTCCACGAGGTGCGCTTCGGTGGCATCGAGTCCGCGCGGCCGAGCCCCGACGTGCTGGTCGCCATCGAGGCGGCCGACGTCATCGTCATCGCCCCCTCGAACCCCATCGTGTCGATCGGCCCGATCCTCGCGCTGCCTGGGCTGCGCGAGGCCCTGCAGGCGGCGCGTGCGCGGGGTGCCCGGCTGGCGGCCGTCAGCGGGATCATCGGCGGCAAGGCGCTCAAGGGACCGGCGGACCGGATGCTGGCCTCACTGGGCATCGAGTCGAGTGCGCTCGGGGTGGCCGGGCTGTACGCGGGCCTGGTCGATCTGTTCGTGCTCGACGACGTCGACGCGGCGCTCGCCCCGGCGATCGCAGCGCGCGGCATGGAGACGCTCGTGACCGACACCATCATGGGCGGGGACGCCGGCCGGGCACGGTTGGCCGGTGCCGTGCTCGCGTTCGCCGGCGCCACCCCGGCCCGCTGACCGGCCCCGTACCATCGGTCTAGCCATGTCCGACGTCGATCGCCGCCGCCCGTCCACGCGCGTCATCGCCATCATCCCCGTCGGGCGCCTTGACGGCGCCAAGTCCCGCCTCGGGGCGGTGCTCGACGCGGAAGAGCGCGATGACTTGGCGCGGCAGCTGGCCGAACGGACGATCCGGGCCGCGGTCGCCACGCCCGGGCTCGCGGAGGTCCTCGTGGTGACGCCCGACGACGAGGTGCGCGAGCTCGCCGTCGAGGCCGGAGCGCGACCCCTCCGACAGCGGTCGCGCGGCCTCAACGCCGGCCTGCGCGAGGCCCGCGATGAGGCGATGGCCGCCGGCGCCGAGGCGGTCCTGGTCCTGCCGGTCGACCTGCCGAACGTGTCGCCCGACACGCTCGGACAGTTGATCGAGTCGGTGGGCGGCGGGTCCGGGCCGCTGGTCGTCATCGTCCCCGATCGCCACGGTCGGGGAACGAATGCGCTGCTGCTGGCCCCGCCCGATGTCATCGACTTCCGCTTCGGGGGCGACAGCAAGGCCGCGCACATCGAGGCCGGCGCGACCGTGCCTGGGGCACGCATCGTCGTCGTTCAGGGGCCGCTGACCCTCGACCTCGACACCCCGGAGGACCTGCTGCTGTCGCAGGCGCTGGACGCTACCCGTTCGGGCGGTCCGGGCGGTGGCTGACCGTATCGAGGCGGTCCCGATCGCGGGCCTGGGTGAGATCGAGCCCGGCGACGACCTGCCGGCGCTCATCGCCGAGACCCTCGCGGGCGCGGCGGCGGTCCTGCCGATCCGACCCGACGACGTCCTGGTCGTGACCCAGAAGATCGTGTCCAAGGCCGAGGGTGCGATCGTCGACCTGACCACGGTCGTGCCCCGCCCCGAGGCGATGGAGTTCGCGGCACGGTTCGAGCGCGACCCACGCCAGGTCGAGGTCGTGCTGCGCGAAGCCCGCCGCATCGTGCGCATGGCGAACGGGGTCATCATCACCGAGACGTCGCACGGGTTCGTGTGCGCCAACGGCGGCATCGACGCCTCGAACGTGGGGCCTCGCTCGGGCGACGTCGTCACCCTGCTGCCACGCGATCCGGATGCATCGGCCGACGCGATCCGGGCGGCGATCCGCTGGCGCTCCGGCCTTGACCTGCCGGTCATCGTGTCGGACAGCTTCGGGCGCCCCTGGCGCTATGGCATCGTCGACGTCGCGATCGGGGTGTCCGGGCTGCTGCCCCTCGATGACCTGCGCGGCACGCCGGACGCCGATGGGCGAGTCATGCGTTCGACGGTTCGCGCGGTCGCCGACGAGCTCGCCTCGACCGCCGAGCTCGCCCTGGGCAAGGTCGCCGGCCGGCCGCTCGCGCTGGTCCGTGGCGCCGCGTTCCGCCGCGGCGAAGGGCGCATCGCCGACACACTCATCCCCGCCGACATGGATCTGTTTCGCTGACGTCCGGCGGCACCGCCACGTGCGGGCGACCGCCGCGCGACATCCGCCGTTCGGGGGTACCCTCCCGCGGATGAAGATCGGCCTGCAGATCAACTCCTTCACCTGGCCCGGCGGCGACCCGGCGATCGCCCCGACCCTGGCGCGCGTGGCGCGCGACGCCGACGCGGCCGGGTTCGACTCGATCTGGCTGATGGATCACTTCTTCCAGATCCGCGGGGTGGGCAAGCCGGAAGAGCCGATGCTCGAGGGCATGACCGCGCTCGGGTACCTGGCGGCGCACACCCGGCAGGCGCGCCTCGGGTTGATGGTCGGCGGCGTCCCGTACCGGACGCCGGCCCTCTGGGTCAAGGCGACGACGACGCTCGACGTCCTGACCGGCGGGCGGGCCTGGCTCGGCATCGGGGCGGCGTGGAACGAACGGGAAGCCGCCGCGCTCGGCATCCCCTTTCCGCCCCTCGGCGAGCGGTTCGAGTGGCTGGAGGACACGCTCCGGATGGCGCACGGCATGTGGCAGGGCGAACGAGGCTCGGAGGAGCCGCTCGACGGCGCGCGGCTGCACGCCGGTCGGCTGCTGAATGCCCCGCAGGTCCTGTCCCGACCGCGGGTGCCGATCATGATCGGCGGCGGCGGCGAGAAGAAGACCCTCCGCCTCGTGGCCCGCTACGCGGACGCGTCCAACGTCTTCGGCTCGCCCGAGGCGATCGCGCGCAAGTTCGAGATCCTTGCCCAGCACTGCGCCGCCGTGGGCCGCGACCCGGGCGAGATCGAACGTTCGACCCTGCAATCGGTCGACATCGACACCGACGGCAGCGACCGCGGGGAATCACCGACGGCCATCGTCGACCGCTTCGGCGACCTGTGGGACGCTGGCGCCGAGCACATCATCTTCGGGGTGCGTGACGTCCACGACCCGGCCAAGCTGGAGCGGCTCGAACGGGATGTCATCCCGGCGCTGAAGGCCATCGGTTGACATACGATGGCGGCGCCAGGCGACGTCCGGATGGCGGACGCTGCCTGAAGTCTGATACCCCTGGGGGGTATGCGTGGCAAGGTGTATGATCGACCGATGACTGACGCACCCGACCCGTTCGGCGGGTTCTCCATCTCGATGATCGACGCGCCGACCGAGGCCGCTCCGGTGGCCAGCCCGGGCGGTCCGTCGACCGTGCCGTCGGGCGAGGCTCGGGTCGACACCAAGCTGGTGATCATCGGCTCCGGGCCGGCCGGCCTGACCGCCGCCATCTACGCGGCGCGCGCCAACCTGGAGCCGATCGTGCTCGCGGGCTCGGCGCCAGGCGGCCAGCTCATGCTGACCAGCGACGTCGAGAACTATCCCGGCTTCCCCGATGGCATCCAGGGCCCCGACCTGATGGCCGCCATGCGCGCCCAGGCCGAGCGCTTCGGGTCGCGCATGGTCGACGTCGATATCGATCGGGTCGACCTCTCGGAACGACCCTTCCGAGTCTGGGCACGCGGCACGGAGTACCGCGCCCAATCGGTCATCGTCGCCACCGGTGCCTCGGCGCTGTGGCTCGGGCTCGACAGCGAGACGCGGCTGCGTGGCCGTGGCGTGTCGGCCTGCGCGACGTGCGACGGGTTCTTCTTCCGCGATCGCGAGATCGCGGTCGTCGGCGGCGGCGACACGGCATTCGAGGAGGCGACCTACCTCACCCGCTTCGCGACCAAGGTCCATCTGCTCCACCGGCGCGACACCTTCCGGGCCAGCAAGATCATGGTCGACCGGGCCCTCGAGCACCCCAAGATCGAGGTTCACCCCAACATCGCCGTCGAGGAGGTCCTCGGCGAGGACAAGGTCCACGGGCTGCGATTGCGCGACACGGCCAGCGGCGAGATGCGTGAGCTGCCGGTCGAGGGCGTGTTCATCGCGATCGGCTATGAGCCCAATACGGCGGCCTTCCGCGACTGGCTCGAGGTCGACGAGAAGGGCTACCTCGTCGTACACGACGAGACCGGCTCGAAGATCGACGGCGTGTTCATCGCCGGCGACGTCCACGACCATCGCTACCGCCAGGCCGTCACGGCGGCGGCCGACGGCTGCAAGGCCGCCATCGACGCCGAACGCTGGCTCGAGGCTCAGGGGATCACCGAGGCCGCGACCACGACGGCCTGGTAGCGGGTGACCTCGAAGCGCCAAGCGGCGCTCATCGAGCGCTTCGGCATCGAACCGCCCGTGACCGCCCTCGTCACGGCCGCCCTGGACGACGCCCTCACCGCCGCCGAACAGCGCCACGGCGGGTCGACGTCGATCGCCGCGCTGGACGCCGGCTGCGGCCGCGTGTCGCAGCTGCGTCCGTTCCGGGCACGGGTCGGGCGGATGGTCGGCGCCGATATCCACCCGCCACCGACGCCCCTCCCCCACCTCGACGAGTTCGCGACGGTCGACCTGTGCGGGCCGCCCGGATCGTTCACGCCGGGCACCTTCGACATCGTGCTGTCGAGCTTCACCCTCGAGCATTTCGCCGATCCGGCGGCCGCGCTGGGCAACCTCCGGGCGTGGCTGCGGCCCGGCGGGACACTGGTCGTGACCACGGTCAACCGCCGCCACCCGTTCGTCGCGGCCTACCTCGGACTGCCGACCGGCCTGCGGGCGCGGCTGCAGCGGCTGGTCAAGGCCAGCGCCGCCGATGCCCATCCGCTCGTCGGGGCGTGCAACGATCCGATCGCCGTCGAGGCGGCACTGCTCG
This sequence comes from Candidatus Limnocylindrales bacterium, assembly GCA_035692005.1. Classification (GTDB taxonomy): domain Bacteria; phylum Chloroflexota; class Limnocylindria; order Limnocylindrales; family CSP1-4; genus SPCO01. The sequence continues at coordinate 4,669 of DASSII010000018.1, forward strand.
AAGCGGGCTTCGACGATGTCGACATCTCGACCGTCGGTCACCTGGCACGAGCCTGGGGCCGCACCTGGCCGACCTTCGTGCTCGGCCTGGCGGGTGACGTGCTCGCCCGGTCGATGCCGTCGCGCCGATCGACGATCGTCGCCGTGGCGCGCGCCTGATGGGGTTCCCGCGCGGCGGCACGCGAGGGGTCACGGGTGGCGTGAGCCGCGGCGGACGGGGTGGCGGCGGCGGTCGCGGCGGGATGTTCGGGGGCGGCCCCGCACCCGATTTCGAGCCCGTCCCGCCCGAACGCCGGGGCCGCACGATCCGGCGGATCCTCGCCTTCTTCTCGCCGTATCGGCCGCAGATCGCGATCGTGCTGGTGGCGATCCTGCTCACGAGCTTCGTCGGGCTGGCCAACCCGTACCTGCTCAAGCTGCTCATCGACGACGCCATCCCCAGCCGCGACTTCGGCCGGCTCAACCTCTATGTCGGTCTGATGATCGCGCTGCCGATCGTCACCGGACTCATCGGCGTCGGTCAGTCGTACCTCAACAACCTGATCGGCCAGCACGTCATGCAGGACCTGCGCGGCGCGCTGTACGCCCACCTCCAGCGGATGCCGCTGCGCTTCTTCACCGAGACCCGGACCGGCGAGATCCAGAGCCGGCTGGCCAACGACGTCGGCGGCGTCCAGTCGGTCGTCACCGATACCGCCAGCTCGGTCACCAGCAACCTGGCCGTGGCGCTCAGCACGGTCGTGGCGATGGTCATCATCGACTGGCGCCTGACGGTCCTGTCGCTCGGCCTGCTGCCGTTCTTCATGTACCTGACGTTCCGGGTCGGCAAGGTCCGTCGCGAGGTCTCCACCGAGACCCAGAAGTCGCTCGCCGAGATGTCCGCCCTGACCGAGGAGACGCTCAGCGTCAGCGGCATCCTGCTGTCGAAGACGTTCGGCCAGCAGGCGAATTCGATCATCCGGTTCCGCGGCCTGAACGCCCGTCTGGCGGCGCTCCAGATCCGCCAGGCGATGGTCGGACGCTGGTTCTTCATGATCATCGGGACGATCTTCAGCATCACCCCCGCGTTCGTGTACTGGCTGGCCGGCTGGCTGGCCATCCAGAACGACCCGACCGCGCCGACCATCGGCGACATCGTCGCGTTCACCACCCTGCAGAGCCGGCTGTTCTTCCCGATGGGCCAGCTGCTCAACGTCCAGGTCGAGATCCAGGGCGCGCTCGCCCTGTTCGACCGGATCTTCGAATACCTGGAGATGGACCCCGAGATCGTCGACGCGCCGGATGCCGTGGCGGTGCGGCCCGACCAGGTGCGCGGCCACGTCCGGTTCCGCGACGTGTCGTTCCGCTATCCGACCGAGGCCGTGCCGTCCGCTCGGGCGATGGACGCGATGGCCCGCGAGCGCGACGAGGTGGAGCCCGAGGAGGTCGGGCCGGCCGTGGCGGCGGCGGAGGTCGACGAGCCCGCGATCCACAGCCTGTTCGGACGGGGCGACGGGGCGGCGCCGCCGGGGCCAGCTGCCGAGACCGAAGCCGGTGCCGACGGCGCTGCGCCGATCGAGCTGCTGTCGCAGTTCGCCCTCGACGAGATCGAGTTCGAGGCGCTGCCCGGTGAGCTGGTCGCGCTGGTCGGACCGTCCGGCAGTGGCAAGACCACGACCACCTATCTCATCCCGCGGCTGTACGACGTGGACTCGGGGGCGGTCGAGATCGACGGCATCGACGTGCGCCGGATCCAGCTTGCGTCGCTCGGCGAGATCATCGGCGTCGTCACCCAGGAGACGTACCTGTTCCACGCCTCGGTCCGCCAGAACCTCGTCTACGCCCGACCCGAAGCGACCGACGCAGAGCTCGAGGCGGCCGCCCGGGCGGCCGCCATCCATGACCGGATCATGGAGCTGCCGGAGGGCTACGACACGGTCGTCGGCGAGCGCGGCTACAAGCTCTCGGGCGGCGAGAAGCAGCGCATCGCGATCGCCCGGGTGCTGCTCAAGGATCCGCGCATCCTCATCCTCGACGAGGCGACCTCGGCGCTCGACACGGTGTCCGAGCGGCTCATCCAGGCGGCGTTCGAGCGGCTGATGGAAGGTCGCACGACGATCGCCATCGCCCACCGCCTGTCGACGATCCTGCGGGCGGACCGGATCCTCGTCTACGACCGCGGGCGGATCGTCGAGCGCGGCACCCACGCCGAACTGCTTGCCCTGGGCGGGCTGTACGCGAAGCTCTATCGCGAGCAGTTCCTGGCCTCCGAGCGTCCGGCCGACATCCGCGAGCCGGCGCTGGCAGACTGAGGTCGTGCCCACCCACAAGTCCGTCCGCATCGAGCACCGCGGCGGGATGGCGTTCCACGCCGAGCCGTCGTCCGGGCATCCGCTCGATTTCGACGATCGCCACTCGAACACCGGCGGCAGCCCGGTCGAGACGGTGCTGGCGGCCCTCGCCGCGTGTTCGGCCATGGACGTCATCTCGATCGCGACGAAGAAGCGCCAGGCCGTGACCGGCTACGCGGTCGAGGTGAGCGGCGACCAGCGCGACGAGTATCCGCAGGTCTACACCGACATCACCGTCACCCACGAGCTCGACGGGACCGACCTGTCGGAAGCCGCCATCCGCCGCTCGATCGAGCTGTCCGCGACGCGCTACTGCCCGGTCAGCGCGATGCTGTCGGCGGGCGCGACGGTCGTCCACCATCGCTATCGGATCCGGTCGGGGGGGAGTGCCCCCTTCGAGGCCGAAGGCGAGGTCATCGCCACTGGGCCCTATCAGCGTCCGGACGTGCAGCCGGGCTGAGG
>DASSII010000019.1:0-21599 GCA_035692005.1 Candidatus Limnocylindrales bacterium
ACCCGGACCGATGTAGGCAGCACCGCACGATGGCGCTATCCTCAGAGTCCCATGACTGCCACCAAGCGCCCGGACACGCTCGCTCGCCAGCGCGCGAACGACTTGATCCGTGCGTGGGACGGCCGCTCCCGTTCGATCGGCGACCCGCTCGGTAGCCTGCTCGGGCGGGTGAGCACGGTCGACCAGGTCGGTGTCGAGGCTCGGGTCGACGCGCTGAAGAAGCGCTCGATCAAGAAGGCGTCGAAGCTGTGGGCGCTCGATCTTGCGATCCGGATGATGGATCTGACGACGCTCGAGGGAAAGGACACCCCGGGCAAGGTCCGGGCGCTGTGCGTCAAGGGCATGCATCCCAAACCGGGCGACCCGACGATCCCGTCGGTCGCGGCGATCTGTGTCTATCCGGCGATGGTCGCCGACGCGAAGGAGGCCTTGCGCGGGAGCGACGTCAAGGTCGCCAGCGTCGCCACCGGGTTCCCGAGCGGCCAGACCTTCCGTGACATCAAGCTCGCCGAGACGCGAGCCGCCGTCGATGCCGGCGCCGACGAGATCGACATGGTCATCGATCGCGGTGCCTTCCTGACCGGCGACTACGCGACCGTGTTCGAGGAGATCGTCGAGGTCAAGGAGGCCTGCGGCGATGCGCACCTCAAGGTCATTCTCGAGACCGGCGAGCTCGAGACGTATGACAACGTTCGGCGTGCGTCGATCCTGGCGATGGCGGCCGGGGCCGACTTCATCAAGACGTCGACCGGCAAGGTCGTGCCGGCGGCGACGATGCCCGTGACCCTGGTGATGCTCGAGGCCATCCGCGATTTCGAGCGCGCGACCGGGCGCCAGGTCGGGATGAAGCCGGCCGGCGGGATCCGGACCGCCAAGGAGGCGATCCAGTATCTCGTCATCCTGTACGAGACTCTCGGACCGCGCTGGATGAACCCCGACTGGTTCCGCTTCGGGGCATCGTCGTTGCTCAACGACGTGCTGATGCAGATCGAGTTCCAGCGGACCGGCCGCTATCAGGACCCAGACCACTTCACGATCGACTGACCCGGAGCGCGGGTCGCGAGCGTCGCGCGATCGGTGAGCGAGCCAAACCAGACGTCCCTCGGACCTGCCGTCGTGCGCGGACCTGCGGACCTGCGCACCTCCGGACCTGCGCGGTCGCCGAGCCCGCCGTGGGCCCGCCTTCCAACCGCCGCGGATGGCGCGGCCTTGACATGCCCGGCCTCTCGTGACTGACCTTTACGTGAACGTTAAGGTTGTGCTACCATCGACCGATGCCCCGTTCGCCGAGCCCCGACACCGCCGACCGCCCCGACACCGTCGCCCGCCCCGACACGACACCGCTCCTGCGCATCCAGGAGGTCGCCGCCGAGACCGGGCTGACCCCACGCTCGATCCGCTATTACGAGGAGCTCGGGCTGCTCGAGCCGGCCGGTCGGTCGGACGGCGCCTATCGCCTGTACGACGCCTCCGACCTGGACCGTCTGCGGTTCATCCGCTCACTGCGCGACGACGCCGGCTTCTCGCTTGCCCAGATCGGGCAGCTGCTGGAGGACGAGGCCGCCCGGGAGCGCAACCGCGTCCGGTTCCGCACGTCCGGTGACCAGGCGGAACGACGGGCGTTGATCATCGATGCGCGCGAGCGCGTCGAGCGCCAGATCGCGACCCTCGAAGCGAAGCGCGACCGTCTCGCGGCGATGATCGCGGACGCCCGTGGACGGCGGGCGCACCTCGACGCGCATTTCGCCGCGCTCGAGGGCGGACCGGATCCGCACCCCGAACGCGCGGCCACGCCCGACCGCGCGGCGACGCCCGACCGCGCGGCGACGCCCGACCGCGCGGCGACGCCCGACCGCGCGGCGACGCCCGACCGTGCGGACACGCCCGACCGCCCGGCGCGAGCGCGCCGGTGACCATCCCCGGAGCGGCGGCCCGCCGACGGGTCCAGCGCTCGGGCGCCTTCAGCCACCGCAACTACCGGGTCTACTTCGGCGGCCAGGTCACGTCCCTCGTGGGGACCTGGATGCAGCAGGTCGCCCAGGCCTGGCTCGTGCTGCAGATCGGTGGCGGGAATCCGTTGTGGCTGGGCGTGGTCGCGGCGGCCCAGTACCTGCCGGTCATGCTGTTCGGGCTGTTCGGTGGGATCGTGGCCGACGTCCTGCCCAAGCGCCAGACGCTGCTGTGGGTCCAGGTCGTGATGATGGTCCTCGCGGCCATCCTGGCCGTCCTCACGTTCACCGGGCTGGTCGAGGTCTGGATGGTCATCGTCATGGCCGTGCTGCTGGGCTGCGCCAACACCATCGACATGCCGGTCCGCCAGGCGTTCACCATCGAGATGGTCGGTCCGCGCGACATCGGCAACGCGGTGGCGCTCAATTCCGCCGCCTTCAACGGCGCTCGCATCGTCGGGCCGGCCGTGGCCGGTCTGGCGATCGGGACGTTCGGCATCGCGACCGCATTCGCGGTCAACGCTGCCAGCTTCCTCGCGGTCATCGTCAGCCTGATGGTCATGCGTGACGATGCGTTGTTCCGCACGCGCTCGCTGCCCCGCCCGCGATCCGTCGGGGCGGTGCTCGACAATCTTGCGGAGGGACTTGCCTTCGTCCGCCATACGCCACTCGTCCTGATGGCGCTCACCACGGTGGGCCTGACCGCCACCTTCGGGATGAACTTCAACGTCATCGTCCCGCCGCTTGCCCAGGACGTGCTCGGGAGCGATGCGTCAGGCTACGGCTTCCTGATGACGGCGTCCGGTGTCGGCGCCCTGTCCGCCGCACTCGGCCTGGCGATGACCCATCGCGTCCGGCCGGTGATCGTGGCCATCGGCTCGATCACGCTCGGCGTCGCGTCGATCGCCCTGTCCGTCGTGCAGTGGTACCCGCTCGCGCTCCTGCTGATGGTGCCGATCGGTGCCGGCGGCATCGCCATGGCGGCGACCGCCAACACGACCATCCAGCTGGCGGTGCCGGACGCCCTTCGCGGCCGGGTCATGAGCGTCTACACCACCGCCTTCTCGGCTTCCGTGCCGATCGGCGGGCTGGCCGCCGGTGCGTTGGCTGGCAGCCTCGGGATCCTGCCCACGATCGCGCTCGGTGGGGGCCTGTCGCTGGTCGTCGGGCTGGTCGCGCTCGTGTGGTGGCAGCGGATCGGGCGCGACTCGCCGCGTGCGGACCGGCTCGCGGCACCGACCGCCGAGGCGACGTCCGGCGTGGCCGACGGCGTGCGTGCCCCGTCACCGCTGGCCGTCGGTCAGTCGACCGCGCCGAGCACCAGCGCGGCGTTCAAGCCGCCGAAGCCGAACGAGGTGCTCAGCACCCGCCGGTAGACGCCGGGTCGGCCCTCCCGGAGCAAGCCCGGGAGCAGCGCCGCCGTGTCGGGGTCGGGCTCCACGAGGTTGACCGACGCCGGTGCCCATCCGTCGCGGATGGCGAGGGCGCAGATGGCCGCCTCGATGGCGCCCGACGCGCCGAGGGGATGCCCGTACAACGCCTTCGTGCCGCTCACCGGGACGGTCGCGCCGCGTTCACCGAGGGCGGTCGCGATGGCGCGCGCCTCCGCGACGTCGCCGATCGGGGTCGACGATGCGTGGGCGTTGACGTAGTCGATCGCATCGGGCTGGACGCCAGCGTCGACCAGGGCGATCGAGGCCGCCCGAGCCGCTTCACGGCCGTCTGCCCGCGGCTGGACCATGTGGTAGGCATCCGACGTCGCCCCGTAGCCGCGCAGCTCCGCGTAGGGCACCGCGCCGCGCCGCCGTGCGACGTCGGCCGCCTCGAGCACCAACAGCGCGGCGGCCTCGCCCATCACGAAGCCGTCGCGATCGCGATCGAATGGTCGGGCAGCATGGCCCGCGTCGTCGTTGCGCCCGGCGGACAACGCCCGGATGATGTCGAACGCCCCGAACGCCAGCGGCGACAGCGGGATCTCGCAGCCGCCCGCGAGGGCTGCATCGACGCGACCCTCGCGCAGGTCGCCGAGCGCCTCGCCGAGGGCGACCGCGCCGGAGGCACACGAGTTGGCAGTCGACAGGATCGGCCCGCGCACGTCGAGGGCGATGCCGAGGTTTGCCGGTGCCGCCCCGCCGAACACGGCCAACGCGAGGTTCGGCGCCACCTGCCGGATGCCTTTCTCCAGGTAGCGCTCGTGCTGCGACTCGGCGTAGGCGATCCCGCCCAGGGCGGAGCCGAGGTAGATCCCGATCCGGTCCGGCTCGGCGGCGTCCGCTGCGCCCGGGGAAAGCCCCGCGTCGTCGAGGGCAAGCCGCCCGGCGACCATCGCGAACTGGCTGAACCGGTCGAGCTGTCGGGCGGTCTTGGGCGCCATCCAGGCGACCGGATCGAAGTCGTCGACCTGGGCGGCGACCTGCGAGCGGAACGGTGACGGATCGAACCGGTCGATCGGCTTGACCGGCGAGCGGCCGGCCCGCAGTCCCGCCCGGAACGCGGCCACGCCGGTGCCGATCGGGGTGACCACGCCGATGCCGGTGATCCACACGGCGCGTCGCTCACTGCTCATGGTCGACCCTTCGTCGAGCGGCTGGCCCCGGACTCACTGCGGTCTTTGGCGATCGCCTCGGCGAGGGCACGGAACGTGGCCAGCGTCCGGCCGGCGATCGGTCGGGTGAACCAGCGGTCGACGAACGGCGCGAGCCCGGGCAGCCGCGGTCGGAAGTCGTGCTCGATCGTCACCAGCGAGCCGCTGCCGTCGTCGGTCGACTCGATCCGCCAGGTGACGTCCATCCCGCGGGTGACGCCAGCGACGTGGCGGAAGCGCAGCCGCCGCTCGGCCGGTTCGTTCCAGGTCCGGGCACGCCAGGCGACCGGCAACCCGAGGCCGAGGACGCCGATCAACGGCCGGCGGGCCACGAACGAGATGACCAGGCGTCCGTCCGGACCGCGAGTCACGACCTGCGACCGACCGTAGTGGGGCAACAGGACGGCCCAGCGTTCGACGTCGCGGGTCAGCGCGAAGACCAGCGCTGGCGGCGCCGCGATCCGGACGCTGATGTCACTGCGCATCAGGGCGCCAGCAGCGCGGCCAGGAAGCGCGGGTCCAGGCCGCGCCGCGCGGGGAGCAGGTCGCCGATCACGAGACCCATCGTCGCACGCACCTCGGGCCGATCGGCGAGCCGGCGGGCGGCGTACTCGAACAGCCACGGCCGCGCGAGGAATGCCTGGACCAGCCACGACACCACGTCCTTCGTCGCGAATCGACGGCGCATCCCCCGCTCGTAGGCGCGCAGCGCTCGGTGGCGGCGGCCACCCCCGCGCAGCTCGGCCACGATCGCCGCGGCCGCCAGCCCGGCCGACACCAGCGCGCGGTGGATGCCCTCGCCGGTGAACGGATCGAGGAAGCCGACCGCATCGCCGACCAGCAGCCAGTCCGGACCGGCGCACTGGGTCGTCCGTCCGCCGATCGGCCACGCGCCCACGACGCGATCCGTCCGACTCGCGAAGGCCACCCGCGACGGGTCGTCAGGGGCGACCGGGATGGCCGCCTGGACCGCCTCGGCGGTGGCCACCGCCCCGTCGCGGGCAAGTCGTGCCCGCCACGTCGGCCCGAGCACGATCCCCACGTTGACCCGGCCGCGAGGCACCGGCGCGATGCCGACGTACCCGTCCCGGAAGACGACCAGGCGGGCGTCCGCAGGCTCATCGGGGGAGCGGTCGTCGACCGTGTGATAGGTCAGTCCGACACGGGCCGCCAAACGTGACGGGCGAGCGACGCCCGCGGCGCGAGCGACGATCGAGCCAGCACCATCGGCACCGACGACGACGCGGCTGCGGATCATCGCCGAACCGTCGTCGGTGCGGACGTGGACGACCGGGGCGTGGCGCTCGCCGAGGTCCACGCCGGTCACCGTGGCACCGCGTCGGACGGTGGCACCGGCGGCCGTCGCCAGTCCCTCGAGCGCAGGATCGAGGGTCGACCGATCGAAGCCGACCGCCGGCTGACCGCCGGTATCGGCGCCGTAGGTCAGCCGGACCGTCACGCCGGCCGGCGTCTCGAGTCGCATCGCCGGGATCCGGCGGGTCAGGCGGGCGATCGCCGCGGCATCCAGGCCGGTGTCGGCGAGGGCCGCCACCGCGACCGGGGAGGCGAACACCCCGCCGGCATGCCAGCGCCACATCGGCGTCTGCTCGAGGACGAGGGTGTCGATCGAGTGGCGGGCCAGGCGAGCCGCCAGGGCCGAGCCGGCCGGCCCCGCCCCGACGATGACGACATCGGCCCGCTCGGGCAGGGGCGTCGTCACGACGACCCGTTCCGGGCTCGAGCGCACAACATCGTGCGATGACGAAGCGGGTCCGTCAGTGTCCGTTCGACCCGCAGCCCGGCGGCGGTCATCAGGGCCGTCAGCTCGTGGACGCGGTAGGCCCGTCGGACCGATAACGGAGCGTCGTGGCGCGTGTACGGGTTGCCGGTCAGCGTGTGGCTCAGGAGCCATGCTCCAAGCCAGTTGCGCCGGCCGCGGATGAGGTCGTTGACGACGACGCCGAGTCGCGCCACCCGGCCCATCTCCGCGAGCACGATGCGTGCCGCAGCGGGCTCGAGGTGGTGGACCAGCAGCGAGCAGTGGGCGATGTCGAACGCGTCGTCAGGGTAGGGCAGCGCCCGACCGTCGGCGACATGGAGGGTCAGTTCCCCGGTCGCGCTCAGTCGCGGTGTGGAGCGGACCGCGGCAGCCAGCACCTCCGGTCGCTCGTCGATGGCGGTCACGCGGATGTCGCGACCGGTGGCCCGGCCGAGGTCGATCAGCGCGAGCGGGATGTCCGCGCCGCCGGTGCCCACGTCCAGGACGGTCAGCGGAGCGCGGCCAGGCGCCAGTCGCTCGATCCCGGCCATCGACAGCCGCAGCCCGCCGAGCCAGCGGTTCACCCGGGCGAGGTCGCGCAGGTTGCCGGCCAGGGCACGCGGATCGTCGAGGGATCCGTCAAGGCGTTCCTCGACGCCGGACAGTCGGTCCATCCGCGCAGGCTACACGGCACCGCCGGGTCGGCATCGGCCGCTGCCGTCCGGTATGGTTCGCGCCGATGACCCGGTCCGGTGCGCTTGCCTTGCTGCTCGCCGTCGGGTCGATCGGCTGGTCGCTGCTCGGTCCGGCGAGCGTGGCCGCCGCGATCTCGCCGCAGTTCCCCGACCAGGGTCCTGGGAACCGGGGAGCGGACGTGCGGGCCGCCCAGGGCCTGCTGCGCCAGCAGGGTGCGACGATCGCGGTCGACGGGGTCTTCGGCGCGTCCACGGTCACGGCGGTCAGGGCCTTCCAGGCGGCCGCTGCGCTGCCGGTCACCGGGCGAGTCGACGACGGGACGTGGCGGCGGTTGGTCGTCCGACTCGAAACCGGGTCCACCGGTGAAGCGGTGCGCGCGCTGCAACGGCAACTCAACGAGAAGCGTGGCGCCGGGATCGTGCTCGACAGCGTCTTCGGTCCGACGACGCGGTCGGCCGTCCTGTCCTTCCAGCGGCACATGGGACTGTCGCCATCGGGCGTGGTCGGCGCCCTGACCTGGCGCTACCTGCTGTGGCACTTCGAGCGGCCGGTCTTCGGTCGCCAGCTGTGCGACTACCAGGTCGGCAACGGTCCGGCGGATTGGGGGACCGGCGCGGCCATCGGCCAGCTCGAGGCCGCGGCCACCCGTTTCGCGGCGATCGGCCGGGGTCGGCTGGCGGTCGGGGACATCGGCCTCGAGCACGGCGGCCCCATCGCCGGGCACCAGAGCCACGATGTCGGTCTCGACGTCGACATCCGCCCGATCCGGCGCAAGGCCGACCAGTGCCGGTCGGGCGTGAACTGGCGGATGGCGGCCTACGATCGGACCGCGACCCGGGCGCTCGTTCGGGCGATCCGGGCCACGGCCGCCGGACATGTCAAGGTCATCTACTTCAACGACCCGGTCCTGATCCGCGAGGGCCTCACCCGCGCGTACATCGGACACGACGACCACATCCACGTGCGCTACTGCGAGCGCGTCCACCGCCTGGCTGCCTTCGACTGCTGAACGGGGCCATCGGCGGCGCCGGTGCCATAATGCGGTCATGGTCGATCGTGCGCGCGGAACGAGTCTGATCCCCGCCCCGGATCCGTCACCCAGCAGCTGGGGGTTCGGGGACGGGCAGGCGATCCCGTGGGAGTACGCGCCGGCACCCGAAGCGCGCGACATCGTCACCCTCCGGGAGCGCTACGGGCTGTTCATCAACGGGCGGTCCGTGCCCGCCGCCGGGGGGGCCACCTTCACCTCCATCGACCCGTCGACCGAGCGGCCGCTGGCCGAGGTGGCGCGCGCGACCCCGGCCGATGTGGACAAGGCGGTCCGCGCCGCGCGGCGCGCCGAACGACGCTCGTGGGGCCAGCTGCCGGGCAAGGAGCGGGCCAAGTACCTGTTCCGCATCTCGCGCATCCTCCAGGAGCGGAGTCGCGAGTTCGCGGTCCTCGAATCGATGGATTCGGGCAAGCCGATCAAGGAGAGCCGCGACGTCGACATCCCGCTGGCGGCGAACCATTTCTGGTACTACGCCGGCTGGGCGGACAAGCTCGACTACGCCTTCCCGGGACGCGTCGCCCGGCCACTCGGCGTCGCCGCCCAGATCATCCCGTGGAACTTCCCGCTGCTGATGCTCGCCTGGAAGATCGCACCGGCGTTGGCGGCCGGCAACACCGTCGTGCTCAAGCCCGCGTCGACCACCCCGCTGTCGGCCCTGTTGTTCGCCGACGTGTGCGTGCAGGCCGACCTGCCGCCGGGGACCGTCAACATCGTCACCGGGCCCGGCGAGATCGGGATGCATCTGGCCACCCATCCCGACGTCGACAAGGTCGCGTTCACCGGCTCGACCGAGATCGGCAAGAAGATCGGCCGCGGCGTGGCTGGCACCGACAAGGCGCTGACCCTCGAGCTCGGCGGCAAGGCCGCCAATATCGTGTTCGACGACGCGCCGCTGGATCAGGCCATCGAAGGCATCGTCAACGGCATCTACTTCAACCAGGGCGAGGTGTGCTGCGCCGGTTCGCGCCTGCTCGTCCAGGAATCGATCGCCGACACCGTCATCGACAAGCTCAAGGACCGGCTGTCGACGATCCGCGTCGGCGATCCGCTGGACAAGAACACCGATGTCGGCGCGATCAACTCCAAGGCGCAGCTCGACAAGATCACCGAGCTCGTCGCGTCGGGCGTCGCCGAGGGAGCCGACCTCTACCAGCCGGCCTGCGACCTGCCCGAGCGGGGCTACTTCTTCCGGCCGACGCTGTTCACCAACGTCGCCCAGAGCCACCGCATCGCCCAGGAGGAGATCTTCGGCCCGGTGCTGTCGGTGCTGACCTTCCGGACACCCGACGAGGCGGTCGAGAAGGCCAACAACACGGCCTACGGGCTGTCGGCCGGGATCTGGACCGACAAGGGCTCGCGCATCCTCGACATGGTGTCGCGGATGAAGGCCGGCGTGGTGTGGGCCAACACCTTCAACAAGTTCGATCCGACCTCGCCGTTCGGTGGCTACAAGGAGTCGGGCTTCGGTCGCGAGGGCGGCATGCACGGGCTGCACGCCTACGTGCGACTCGAGGACCGCTGACGTGGCCGCACGTGACGGCCGCCGGTCGGTGACGCCTGCCGACCCCGAGGCAGCGGCGCGCATCGACGTGCGCAAGACCTACAAGCTGTACATCGGCGGCGCGTTCCCGCGGACCGAGAGCGGTCGGTCGTATCTCGTGTCGGCGGCCGACGGGACGCCGCTCGCCAACGCCTGTCGCGCATCGCGCAAGGACCTGCGCGATGCTGTCCGGGCGGCTCGCAAGGCGCAACCGGGCTGGGCGGGCAAGACGGCGATGAACCGTGGCCAGGTGCTGTACCGGGTCGCCGAGCTGATGGAGGGCCGGCGTGACCAGTTCATCGCCGAGGTCGCCGCGGCGGAAGGACTGCGCGGTCCGCGCGCGGCGGCGGTCGTCGACCGGGCCATCGACCGCTGGGTGTGGTACGCCGGTTGGGCGGACAAGATCGCCCAGGTCCTCGGCTCGACCAATCCCGTGGCGGCGCCCTTCTTCAACTTCACCATCCCCGAAGCCACCGGCGTGGTCGGGGTCGTCGCTCCGGAGACGAGCTCGCTGCTCGGGCTCGTCAGCCGGCTCGCCCCGCCGCTCGTGAGCGGCAACGCGGTCGTCCTGATCACCTCTGAGACGCGCCCCTTGCCGGCGGTCACGCTGAGCGAGGTCCTGGCCACGTCCGACGTGCCCGGCGGGGTGGTCAACGTGCTGACCGGCCGCAAGGCGGAGCTCATCCCGGTGATGGCTGCCCATGTCGATGTCGATGCGCTCGACACCTGGGGCGTGCCCGAAACGCTGCGACTCGAGACGGAGCAGCTTGCCGCCGACGACGTCAAGCGCCTGTCGCGCCGTCCCCGATCGGTCGACGACGCCCGGTTCGACTGGCTCGACGACCGCGCCTCCGAGCGCCCCGAGTGGATCGCCGCCTTCCTCGAGATGAAGACGGTCTGGCACCCGATCGGCGTCTGATGGCCGTCCGTCCGGATCCAGAAGTCGGTCATCGGCGCCCTGGCGACCATCTGCGCGCTGACCGCGTGGTCGAGCGGCGGGTGTTCATGCAGGCGTCGCCGCGCACCGTCTGGGCGGTGCTCCACGACCCGGCTGCCTCCGCCGCGTTGTTCCCGGAACTGCGGCTCGGACCCGCGGCGCCGTCGTGGCCGGCCGCGGCGACCACCCGGACGGCCTCGACTCGCCTCGGCCTGCTGCGCGAGGCGGCCCGGGTCGAGAGTCTCGAGGCTCGCCCGGAGTCCGTGTTCCGGCTGCGGGTCACGGGGTCCGGGTTCGAGAGCGAATGGTCGTGGCGCCTCGAGCCGGTCGCGGGCGGGACGCGGGTCATCCACGCGGCGAGCTTCGAGCCGGTCGACCGCTGGACGGTGATCCTGGTGCGGCTCGGGCGGCGCTCACTCGAGGCTCGCGTCGAGGCGCACCTGCGCGCGCTCAAGGAGCGCTCCGAGCGCTCGTCGTCATCGGCCGCCTGATCCAGCTCGGGCGCCCGTGACGGAGCCTGAGCCGATCGACGTCCCGTTCGCCGGGCTGCGCCGCAACGCGCGTGCGCTGGCCGTCGGGTTCGCCATCCTCCTCGGCGTCGTCGTTCTCCCGGACCTTGCGCCGCTGCCGACCACGCCCTCCCCGGTCGAACTGGTCCACGGACGGGTCGTCGCGCTCAGCCTGGCCGCGGAGGACCCCAGCCAGACGGTCGTCACGGTCGAGGCCATCGACGGCCCGCGAGCGGGAGAGCGACTGGACGGCCAACCGCAAGGCCCGTCTGGTGCCGGAGACCTACCCGACTATCGGATCGGCGACGAGGTGGTGGTCAGCGTGTCGACCGATCCCGACGCGCCGTTCACCGCGATCAGCGACCGATACCGGGTGCCGACGCTGAGCCTGCTGCTCGGCCTGTTCGCGATCGCGGTCACGGTGGTCGGCGGCTGGAGAGGGGTACGAGCACTGCTCGCCCTGACACTCACCCTCGCGGTCGTCGTCAAGCTCGTGGTGCCGTTGATCCTCGGCGGCTGGGATCCGGCGTGGGTCGCCATCCTGGCCGCCAGCGGGGTCACGGCGGTGACCTTCCTGCTGACCGAGGGTGCCCGCCGGACGACGCTGGCGGCCGCGGTCGGCACGTTCGCGTCGCTCGTCCTGGTGGCCGCGCTGGCGTTGGCCTTCGACACGCTGGCGCGGTTCACCGCGTTGCGCGGCTCGGAAGATGCCGGCTATCTCGTCTCGCTCGGGATCGGCTCGGTCGACCTCGGGGGCTTGGTCCTGGCAGCCATCATCTTCGGGGCGCTCGGCATCCTCGACGACGTGACGGTCACGCAGGCCGCGGCCGTCGGCGAGCTCGATGCGGCCGACCCGGGGATGGGTCGCTTGCAGCTCGCCGGCCGGGCGATGAACGTCGGCCGGTCGCACATCGCCGCGACCGTCAACACGCTCGTGCTGGCGTATGTCGGCGCGTCACTCCCGTTGATCGTGCTGTTCGCCGCGGGTCGCCAGGACCCGTGGCTCATCGTGTCCGGCGAGGTCGTAGCGGTCGAAGTCGTGCGCGCCCTGGTCGGCAGCATCGGCATCGTCGCGGCGGTGCCCATCACCACGGCCGTGGCCGTCTGGCTGCTCCGCCCGGCCGCGAGCCCGGAGCGCGCGACGCACACGCGCTGACCGACCCCGGGGACGCCGTGCGCCATACTGGCGGGCGTTCTGACAAGCGAAAGGACCTGCCATGACGACCGTCATCCAGACCGAGCGGCTGACGAAGACCTACGGCATCCACCGCGGCATCGTCGAGGTCGACCTGGTCGTCGATGAGGGCGAGATCTTCGGCTTCCTCGGGCCCAACGGTGCCGGCAAGACGACGACGATGCGGGTCCTGCTCGACCTGATCCGCCCGACGTCGGGGCGGGCCGAGGTGTTCGGCATCGAGACGACGCTGGACCCGGTCGCCATCCATCGACGACTGGGCTACCTGCCCGGCGAGTTCGACCTCTACGACCGGCTGACCGGAGCGGACACGATCGCCTACTTCGCCAACCTTCGGGGTGGCGTCGATGCCGGCTATGTGGCGTCGCTCGTCGAGCGACTCGATCTCGACCCGTCGCGGCGGTTCAGCGAGTACTCGAAGGGCAACAAGCAGAAGGTCGGGCTGGTCATCGCGCTCCAGCACCGGCCGGACCTGTTGATCCTCGACGAGCCGACGGCCGGACTCGACCCGCTCATCCAGCAGACGTTCTTCCAGATCGTTCGCGAGGCCAAGGCCGAGGGACGATCGGTGTTCCTGTCGTCGCACATCATCGACGAGGTCGATCGCACGTGCGACCGCGTGGCGATCATCCGCGAGGGCCGCCTCGTCCAGGTCGACACCATCGAGGCCATCCGCCGGCTCGCCTTCCATCACGTCGAACTGTCGTTCTCGCAGCCGGTGGCGGGTGCGGTCTTCAGCGGGCTGGAGGGCGTCTCGGACGTGGAGGTCGACGACTCGGTCGTGCGCATGCGCGTCGCCGGCCCGATCGGCGGCGTGCTGGCTGCCGCCGCACCGCACGGCATCGTCGACGTGGTCAGTCGCGAGCCCAACCTCGAGGATGTCTTCCTCGCCCAGTATGGTCGCGGAGGCGAGACCGTCGATGCGGTCGGCGCGGGCGATGGGCGCTGACGGCCGCGTCGAGGGCGGCCTGCGGCTGACCGGCACGTCGCCGTGGGCGCGCGTCCTCGGGCTGGGCACGATCTACGGCAAGACCCTGCGCGACAGCCGCCGGGCGATCCTGCTGGTGGGCCTGCTCGGCGGCGGCTTCATGCTGCTCAGTGCCGCCCCGTACGGCGTCGAGTTCACGACCGTGGCGTCGCGCCAGGCGCTCGTGGCCCAGATGACCGCCCTGCCGGCGGTCTTCCGGGGCCTGCTCGGCGAGCCGATCAACATCGACACCCTCGGCGGCTTCCTGTCGTGGCGGACCGGCAACGTCCTGCCGGTGATGCTCGGGATGTGGTCGGTCGTCGCGCTGTCGGGCACGCTCGCCGGCGAAGCCAGGCGGGGCAGCCTTGACCTGCTCGTCTCGACACCGCAGGGCCGGCGATCGATCGCGCTCCAGAAGCTCGCTGCGCACGTCACCGGGGTCGTCATCGCGATGGTCCTCACGGCGCTGCTCACCTGGATCGGCGGCCGCGCCTTCGCCGTGCTGCCGGGAGACGACTTCCCGATCGCGGCCGCGGCCGGGTTCGCGCTGCTGGCCGGGCTGCTGATGCTGTCGAGTGGCTCGGTCGCCTTCGCGGTCGGACCGTTCGTCGGTCGGACACGGGCCCTCGGCCTGGGCCTGCTCACGCTCTTCGGCGGCTACCTCGTCTCCTCGTATGCTGCCCTGGCCCCCCAGCTCGACGCCCTGTCGCCGCTGTCCTGGTACGCCTGGACCGAGCATCATCGGCCGCTGGCCGGCGTGACCGACTGGCCGCCCGTCGCGCTCCTCGCCGTGGTCACCGCCGTCCTGCTCGGCATCGGCGTCGTCGGTTTCGAGCGAGTCGACGTCGGCCAGGCAGGACGCCTCGGCTGGCTCCGCCTGCCGGGCCTGCCAGCGGGGATCCGCGGACCGTTCGTGCGCCAGTTCAGCGACCGGCTGGCGGTGGCGCTGGCCTGGGGTGTCGGGATCGGCGTGTACGGCGCGCTCATCGCCACGTCAGCCAAACAGTTCGCCGAGAGCATCGGCTCGCTGCCCCAGATGGTCGATCTCATCCGGATCGTCTACCCGAACATCGACATCAACCAGCCGTCCGGCCTGCTCCAGCTCGCGTTCTACGCCTTCGGCTCGCTGATGGTCGGCCTGGCCGGGGTGACCGCGGTGGCGGGCTGGGCCACCGACGAGCGGAACCGCCGGCTCGACGTGGTGCTGTCGACGCCGGTGAGTCGAGCGGCGTGGGCCATCCGGAGCGGCCTCGGGGTCATGGCCGCGATCGCGGTCACGACCGTGGTCCTGGCGGGATGCATGGCGATCGGGATCGCCTCGGCCGGCGGCTCGATCGTCGAGCCGGTGCTCGGATCGGGCGTGCTCGGCTTGGCGGCGGCGGGCTTCGCGGCCGTCGGGCTGGCGGTCGGGGGTGTCGTCCGATCGTCGCTGGCCGCGCCGGTCGCGGCAGCGCTGGTCATCGGCACGTTCCTGCTCGATACGCTCGGTGCGGCGCTCGACCTGCCGCAGGCCGTGCTCGACCTGAGCATCTTCGCCCACCTCGGCCAGCCGATCGCGGGGGTCTACGAGCCGGTCGGCCTGATCGTCGCCGGCGGGCTGGTCGTCGGGGGCGTCCTGCTCGGCGCATGGGGCATGCAGCGGCGAGACATCGGCGAGTAACGTCCGGCGGTGGACCCCTTCGTCGTCGGCCTCGTGGCGGTCAGTGCCATCCTGCACGTGGCCTGGAACATCCGGCTCAAGACGGCCGGCGACCCGCTCCGGGCGGCCACCGTCGGGATGCTCGCCGCGTCGATCGGCATCATCCCGGCCGGGCTCATGGCCTGGTGGCTCGCCGGTGCCGCGCCGGTGCCGATCGAGGGCGTCGCCCTGGGGCTCCTGTCGGGCACCATCGAGGCCGGCTACTTCGTGCTCCTGTCCGCCGCCTACCGACGGGGCGACCTGTCGGTCGTCTACCCCATCGCCCGGGGGACCGCGCCGCTGCTCGCCGTCGCGATCGGGGTCGGGCTCCTCCACGAGCGGCTCGGCGTGGCCGGCTCGGTCGGCGTCGGCGCGCTGTTGGTCGGGTTCGTTCTGCTCCAACGGCCGTGGCGGATCCTGCGCGGGCACGGCCACGACCCGGCCGTCGCCTTCGCCCTTGCGACCGGCGTCACCATCGCCACGTATACCGCCATCGACCGGATCGGCACGCGCCTCCTCGATCCGTTGCCGTACGCGGCGATCCTGTGGGTCACGACCTCGATCGTGCTGGTGGCGTGGGTACGGTTCGTCGGCGGCGGCGACGTGTTCGCGGGCGGTCGCGACGAGGTCCGCCGCGCGGCGGTCGGAGGCTGGCTGACCCTCGGCGCGTACGTGCTCGTCCTGTGGGCGCTCAGTGTCGCGCCGCTGTCGGGGGTCGCGCCGCTCCGGGAATCGGCGACGGTCTTCGCCGCAGCATGGGGCTCGGTGCGCATGGGCGAGGCCGTGGGGCGGGCCGAGATCGGGCGACGGATCGGCGCATCCGTGCTCATCGTCGGGGGCGCGCTCCTGCTCGCGGTCGGATAGGGCGCGCCGCGGCGCGGGGCGCTAGGCGGACTCGACCGGTGCGCTCCTGGCGAACAGTCGGCGACGGCCCCATCGCCCGTTGACCAGCCCGACGCCGCCGATGACGAACGCCGTCCCGATCAGCAACCGGGCGTCGACCGGCTCGTTGAGCACGAGGTAGCCGAGCACGATGCCGACGATGGGGATGACGTAGGCCACCAGCGTCGTGCGCGTCGCGCCCCATGCCGCGAGCAGTCGGAAGTTCACCAGATAGGCGAGCCCGGAGCCCAGGATGCCGAGCCAGACCATCGACAGGATCGCCTCGAGATCGGGGCGTGCCTCCCACGGACGTTCGAGGAACAGGGCGATCGCGCCGGCGATGACCAGTGCGAATGTGACCTGGAACACGGCCGGGATCATCGGCGGCACGCCGCGCATGTTGCGACGCGAATAGACGGCCCCGACGGCATAGCTCAACGACGCTCCGAGCAGCGCGATCTCGCCGGTGATGTCCGAGCTGCGGCCGGCCTCGAGCCCCCGACTGGTGAGCACCACGACACCGAAGAACCCGACCGCGAGCCCGACCAGCCCGTTGACCCGGATCGGCTCGTCGTGGAGGACCAGCGGGGCGATGACGATCGCCCACAGCGGCACCGCGGCGGTCAGGATCGCGGCGATCGACGAATCGACCGACTGCTCCGCCCAGGTGATGAGCGCGAACGGGATGACGATGTTGACGACGGCCATCACGACCAGGTGGCCGTACAGGCGCCGTTCCCGCGGCAGCGGTTGGCCGACCGCCCGAACGACCAGCCACAGGAACGCCGCGCCGATCGCCAGGCGCAGCGCGACGAGGGTGAACGTCCCGAAGTCGTCGACGGCGAGCTTGATGAACAGGTAGCTCGAGCCCCACATGAATCCGAGCGCGAGGAACAGCAACCAGTTCAGGCGGGACGTGGTCATCGGGGCATCATAGGGGCTTGGCCTACTGCGATATGTCAAGAAATGGCGCGGGCCGAATGGCTGCCTGGTAAACGCCGGTCAACGCCAGCGCGTGAGGATCGCCTCCCGGTCGAACAGCCGGACGCCGAGCCGCAGACCGGCGAGTGAGATCGCCAGGATCACCGCCGACACGAGCAGGTAGCCCGTCGCGCCGATGAGGATCGTTCCGCTCGCCTGCACGAGCACCAGGGCGACGACCGGTACGATGATCACCCCGCCGATCTGCTGCGCGACGCGCGGATCGTTCACCCGCGAGCTGACGATGACGCCGGCCACGACCGACGACAGGCCGACCGCCGGTCCGAGGAGGAAGACGCCGGCCAGCCACGACGGATCGGTCACGACCCCGAACAGGTTCGGGCCGTAGACGATCGATGCCAGCGCCACGAACACGACGTAGGTGACCCACCCCGCCAGCACGCCCGGGACGAGCGCGGCGATCGCCTTGCCGGCCAGCAGTTCGATGGTCCGGATCGGTGTCGCCAGGACCGCCTCGAGCGAGCGCGCCTGCTTCTCGCCGATGATCGAGAACGTCGCGATCGAGAGCGGGATATAGGCGGGCATGAGCAGGAAGAACACGAGGAATTGTTGCACCGCGAACGCGCCGGCCAGCTCGCCCGGAGTGAACCCGGCCCACTCCGGACGCTGGGCGAGGATCTGGGTGGCGAGCTCCGGGGGCAGCCGTTCCTCGCCGATCGCGCCGGCGAGGGCGATCGGGGCGACGGTGAGCAGGATCGGCGGAAGCAGGATGGTCGACATCAGCAGCCGGTTGCGGACCGTCTCGAACCACTCTCGGCGGAGCACCGTCCAGACCATCCGGGCACGCATCAGCCGACCTCGCCATCGGCGCCCGGTCGGACGCCCATCACGTCGAAGTAGATCTCTTCGAGTGAGGTGCGCTCCGGACGGACCTCGACGACGTCGGCGCCGGCGGCCACCAGCGCCCGGATGACGGACGGCGCGATCGATTCGGGCTCGCTCACGCCGATCCGCAGTCGACCGTCGACCGACTCGACGCCGGTCACGCCGTCGACCCGGCCGATGGCCTCGAGCTGCGCCGCGGAGGCCGCCGTCGACAGACGCACTGCCAGACCGCGAGCCCCGAGCTCTCCGCGCAGGGCGGCCGGCGAATCGATGCGCAACAGGCCGCCGCGCACGAACCCGATCCGATCGCACAGTCGGTCCGCCTCGTCGAGGTTGTGCGTCGCGAGCACGATCGTCCGGCCTGCCTTGCGCAGCGTCTCGATCGCCTCGCGAACGATGTAGGCGGCCTCGGGATCGAGCGCCGCCGTCGGCTCGTCGAGGAACACGACCGACGGGTCGTGCAGCAGGGCCCGGGCGATCGCCAGCTTCTGCTTCATGCCCTTCGAGAAGGTCCCGGCGATGTCGTCGCGTCGCTCCCACAGGCCGAACAGGCGGAGGTAGTGCTCGATCCGCTCCACCCGGGTGGCCGCGTCCAGGTCGTACAGGCTGGCAAAGAACTCGAGGTTGGCGACGGCCGACAGCTTGTCGTACAGGCCCGGTGTCTCGGTCAGGATGCCCACCCGGCCGCGCACGTCATCCGGTCGGTCGCGGACGTCGAAGCCGTCCACGACGGCCGTGCCCTCGCTCGGCTCGATCAGGGCGGTCAGCAGCCGCACCGTCGTCGTCTTGCCCGCGCCGTTGGGCCCCAGCAGGCCGAGCACCTCGCCCCGCCGGACGTCGAGATCGATGCCGCGGACGGCCCACCGGTCCCCGAACCGACGGCCGAGGCTGGTGGCGGTGAGGGCGAGATCGACAGCTTGGTCCACGGCGGGCGACGCGGTCATCGCCCGCCAGTGTGCGGCATCGTCGACCCATCGCGCATGGGCGACGGCTACCATCGGGTCCGTGCTGGCCCTGCGCTTCGTCGTGCTGACGCTTGGCGTCGCGCTCGGGGTGTTCTATCCGTTCATCTCGGTCATCCTCGCCGACCTCGGCTTCGAACCGTCCGGGATCGGGTTGATCGCGTCGATCGGGGCGGTCGGCTTCACGCTGGCGGTGCCGGCCTGGGGCCACTTGGCCGATGTGCGCCTCGGTCGGCCGCGAACACTGCAGCTGTGCGGCATCGGGGCCGCGGTCGCGGTCGGGCTGATGACGCTGCCGCTCCCGGCCGTGCTGATCGCGGTGCTGTTCGTCGGCTTCTGGGTCTTCGAATCGGCCTGGCAGCCATTGGCCGATGCCCTGACGGTCAATGCGGTCGACGGCCGTTCGTACGCTCGGATCCGCTCGCTGTCCAGCCTGGCCTTCGCCGTCGGCGCCATCGTCGCCGGGTTCGTCTACGATCGGACGGGGTACGGCGGGGCATTCGTGGCGTTCGCCATCGGCGCCATCGCGATGGCCGTCGCCGCCCGGTCGGTCCCTGATGTCGGGCGCGCGGTCCTCCACGACCGGCGTCGCCCGACCGAAGTCGGGGCGGGTCGGCGGGCCGCCCTCCTCGGCTCGGCCGGCGTCGCACTCCGCGTCGCGCCGCGTCTCGGGCTCATCCTCGTGGCGGTGAGCCTGCTCCATGTCGGGATCATCAGCGGGTTCACGTTCCTGCCCCTGCGCATCGGCGAGATCGGCGGTCAGCCGTCCGACGTCGCGCTGGCGGCCGGCCTGTCGGCTGCCGTCGAGATCCCGTCGATGCTGCTGGCCGCAGGCATCGCCCGGCGTATCGGCCTGCGGGGCATGTTCGTGGGCAGCGCCCTGATCTACGCCGCTGCCATCGCCTCGTGGATCGTGCTCGACGTTCCGGCCGCGATCATCGTCACCCGGGCGTTCACCGGGGTCGCCTTCGCCGGGACCGTGGTCGCCGTCGTGCTGACAGTGGCGGCGCTGCTGCCGCCGCAGCTGCAGGCGACCGGGCAGGCGCTGTATCAGACCGTGGCGTTCGGGCTTGCCGCCATCGCCGCGAACATCGTCGGTGGGGTGCTGTACGACGCCTTCGGCCATGAGGCCGTGTTCGGGCTCGGGACCGCGATGGCGCTGGCGGCCGCGATCCTTGGCTGGTGGGCCTTCCCGCGCGACGCCGGGCGCCGCGCGCCGCCGTCAGCCGAACCAGACCGCGCTGTCTGACGGAAGACGGCCGTCCGCTGCCAGCGGCCCGCTGGCCAGCAGGACCGGACGCCCGGCTGGCAGGTCGATCGGGTCCGGTCCGAGGTTGACGATCGCCTCGAGGCCGCCGGGTCGATCGAAGCGCAACACGGCCGGCGGCGCCGGCAGCCAGGCCAGACCGTCGCCGCGGAAGGCGGGATGCTCGCGCCGCAGACGGAGGGCCGCCCGATACAGGGCCAGGAACGAGCCTGGATCGAGCGCCTGCGCATCGGCCGTCCGCTCGCGCCAGGCGATCGGTTGCGGGAGCCACGGTTCGCTGCCCGCCGGCCCGAACCCGAACGGCGGCGCGGTCCCGGACCAGGGGAGCGGCACCCGACAGCCGTCGCGGCCACGGACCGTCTGCCCGGAACGCCGCCAGACCGGGTCCTCCAGCAGGTCGTCCGGCAGATCCTCGACCTCTTCGAGCCCGAGCTCCTCGCCCTGGTACAGGTAGACGCAGCCGGGCAGCGCGAGCATCAGCAGCAGGGCCGCCCGCGACCGCCGCCGGCCACGGTCCAGATCGGTCGGTTCGGGGGGATGGGGACCGTCGCCGGCGGCCCCGACCGGAGGCGGCTGCGCCGCGGACGCCCGTCCGAGGCGCGTGACGTGGCGGACCTGATCGTGGTTCGACAGCACCCAGGTCGCTGGCGCCCCGACCTCGGCCAGCGCGCTCAGGCTGTCGTCGATGGCCGCCCGAAGCGCGCCCGGGTTCCAGCCGGCCTGCAGGAATCGGAAGTCGAATGCGGTGTGCAGCTCGTCGGGGCGCACGAACCGGGCCAGCCGCTCCGCGTCGGCGACGAACACCTCCGCCACGAAGACACGGTCACCGTAGGCGTCGGCGACGGCTCGCCATGAGCGGTAGATGTCGTGGACGCCGTCGAGATCCCAATACGGGTGCTCGCGTCGCTCGTGGGCCGGCAGCGCACCGGCGCGGCGCGGCCCAAGGTCCGGGAACGACGGGTCCTTGACCAGCCCGTGGGCGACGTCGATGCGGAAGCCGTCGGCGCCGCGATCGAACCAGAAGCGCAGGATCGATTCGAACTCGGCACGGACCTCCGGGTGGCTCCAGTCGAGGTCCGGCTGTTCGGGCGCGAACAGGTGCAGGTACCACTGTCCGGGCGCCCCGTCCGCCTCGCGGACGCGCGTCCAGGCGGGTCCGCCGAACACGCTTTCCCAATCCGTCGGCGGCTCCGACCCGTCCGGGCCGCGGCCGTCGCGAAACAGGTAGCGCAGGCGGTCCGGGCTGCCGGGTCCCGCGGCGAGGGCGGCCTGGAACCAACGATGCCGATCGGAGGTGTGGTTCGGCACGATGTCGAGCAGCACCCGCAACCCGAGCCCGTGGGCCTCGGCGATGAAGGCCTCGGCGTCGTCGAGCGTGCCGAACCGTGGGTCGATGGCGCGATAGTCGGCGACGTCGTACCCGCCGTCGACCATCGGCGAGGGAAACCACGGGTTGATCCACACGGCATCGACACCGAGCTCGCGGATGTACGGCAGTCGCCGGCGCATCCCGGCGATGTCGCCGATGCCGTCGCCATCGCCATCGCTGAAGCTGCGGATGTAGAGCTGGTAGGTGACGGCGTCGCGCCACCAGGCGTGGCCTGAACCGAGGGCGTGCATGCCCGCTAGCATGACCGCACACGACAGGGAGGGTCCATGCGGCTGTGGGGCGGGCGCTTCGCCGAGGAGAACGACCAGCGGGTCGCCGATTTCACGCGCTCGATCGAGCTTGACCGCGAGCTCGCGGCAGATGACCTCGCGGGCTCCGTCGCGCACGTGCACGGGCTCGGCCGGGC
>DASSII010000020.1:0-19513 GCA_035692005.1 Candidatus Limnocylindrales bacterium
CCGCGCATCGACGGGCCGTGTTGTCCTTGACGATCGTCCGGATGTGGACGCCCATGATCTCCATCTCGACCGATGGTAGCAGGGCGAGGCGCCCACGGAGCTCAGGGCACAGCGCCGTCCGGGAAGTGGTGCCCCCAAGGGGATTCGAACCCCTGATCTCCACCTTGAAAGGGTGGCGTCCTAGGCCTCTAGACGATGGGGGCACATGGGCGCGCCGGGCGCCGAGTCTAGCAGAGGGTCGAGCGCGAGCCCGCCTCAGCGAGGCCCGGCAGCGACCTGGAACAGGATGATCGCGGCGGCCACGCAACCTGCGGCAGCGATGGCGGCGCCGCCGCCGACCAGCGCGATGAGCAGCGCCCGTCCCCCACGGTCCTCCCCGCCGGCCCGCCAGGTGGCCCGCAGGCTGTACGCCGCGAGCGCGCCGAACACGATGGCCAGCACGACCGCCCCCGACGCCAGCAGCGGGATCTGCGACGCGTCGCGCACGGTGACGGCGTAGGCCATGTAGGCGATCGAGCCGACGACCGCGAGCCCGAAGAACAGGAGCCCCGGCGACAGGCGCCGGCCACGCGCCGGCTCTACCTCGAGGTCCGGGCGGGACACGCGACGAACGTCCGGGCTCGCCCGTCGATCGCTCATGGATGCTCCTCTCCGAGGGTCCGGTGGTAGACCGCCACGTTGTACGACAGCCGGGGCCGGGTCAAGCCGGCCCCCAGTGCCGCACCGGCGGCCCCGAAGGCGTCGGCCAGGAACGAGCGAGCCGAGTCGATCGACTCGTACGTCCACCAGCAATGGATGACCCTGACCTTGAAGCCGTTGCCCAGGAACGGGCCGCCGGGCCGACTCCACGGACCGTGCTCCGGCAATGGCCCTCGCAGGACCGACACGTCGTCGCGACCGTAGTCGTGGACGACCAGGAGTCGGCCGCCCGGTCGCAGGACGCGAGCCGCCTCGGCCAGCTGCTCGGGGGCGTCGCCGCGGAACGCGGACCAGCAGGCGACGACGACGTCGGCGGACGAGTCGGCCGCGTCGAACGGCAGCGGCCCGCTCGAGTCGACGAGCGTGACGCGCGCTCCGAGGTCGGTGAGCTGCCGAGCGCGGATCCCGGCCGGGCCATCGATGAGGATGACGTCCCGCCCCGCCACCGGACCCAATGCCTCGAGTGCCCTCGGGATCTTGCCCTCGACATCCAGGACCCGGGCCAACTGTTCGGACAGCCCGGCGTCCAGGTCGATGGGGAGATCAGCCACTGGGCGCGAGTATAGGGCGGGCTGGGCCAACGGTCGGCCGGTGGCATCAGCCGGTCCCACTGCCGGCGACCGCGCGCCACACCCCGCCCGTCCTGGGTGCCAGGCGCAGCGTCGCCCGACCGTCGACGATCGAGGCGGGCACCCCGATCGCCCCGTCCCAGCCGTCGAGCGCGATCGGCTCGAGGCGACCCGCAGGACGGCCGTCGACCACGACCTCGAGCGTGATCGGCTCGACCCCGGCGTTGATCGCCACGATCGAGCGGTCGTCACCAAGCCGGCGCTCGATCGCGATCGCTTCGGCCGTGACCCCCACGACGGTCGTCGACCCATGCCGGAACGCGGGCTCCGCGCGCCGCAGGCGCAGCACCGACGTGATGAAGGCATGGAGGCGGAGGTCCCAGCGGCTCGGGTCCCAGGGAAAGGCGCCGCGATTGGCGGGATCGTTGCCGCCCTGCAGCCCGATCTCGTCGCCGTAGTAGATCGACGGTGCCCCGGGCAGCAGGCATTGCAGCAACGTCGCCAGGCGCAGCGCGGTCGTGTCGCCGCTCAGGACCGTCAGGACCCGCGGCGCATCGTGCGACCCAAGCAGGTTCAACTGGACGGCAACGACATCGGCGTCGTACACCCCGAGCAACTCCAGCAGCCGAGCCGAGAACGACCGGCCGTCCAGTGGCCGGATGTGACGGGCATACTCGTGGTGGCCGAGCACGACCGCCATGTCCAGGCTCGGGCCGCCGACGAAGCCGACGATGGCCTCGGCGAGCGGGTAGTCCATCAGGGCATCGAAGCGATCGCCGGACACCCACTCGGGCGCGGTCTCCCAGATCTCGCCGACGAGGTAGGCGTCGGGCCGGACGGCCCGGCAGCGCTGGCGGAACGCCCTCCAGAACGCCGGGTCGTCGATCTCGGTCGGGACATCGAGCCGCCAGCCGTCGATCCCGAAGCGGAGCCAGTGCTCGGCGACCGACAGCAGCATCTCGCGGACGTCGGGGTGGTCGGTGTCGAGCTTCGGCAGCGCCGGCAGGCCCCACCACGCTTCGTAGCCCAGCGAGGCGCCGGTCGGCTCGTCGCCGCGCGGGTACGGGGTCAGCTCGCGTCGACCGTCGAGGACCTCGGGATCCAGATGGAACCAGCCGCGGTACGGCGACGCGGCGCCGTTCTCGAGGATGTGATGGAACGCCCAGAAGCCTCGGCCGGTGTGGTTGAACACGCCATCGAGGATCACCCGCATCCCGCGCGCGTGCGCCCGATCGAGCAGCACCCGTAGGGCGTCGTTGCCACCCAGGAACGGGTCGACCTCGAAGTAGTCGTACGTGTGGTAGCGATGGTTGGAGGCCGACTTGAAGATCGGCGTCATGTAGATCGCGTTGACCCCCAGGTCCTCGAGGTAGTCGAGGTGGTCGGCGATGCCGATGAGGTCGCCGCCCTTGAAGCCATGCTGGGTCGGCGGCGCGTCCCACGGCTCCAGCGGCCCGGGCTTGGGCACGTGGTCGCTGACCGCGAACCGGTCCGGGAAGATCTGGTAGAACACCGCGTCGCGGACCCAGGCGGGCGTGTCGATGCTCACGAGGCCCCTCGTCCGGACCCGATGCGATACTCCACCCGATGTCCTCCCGTCATGTGTCGCCGGCCATCCTGGCGGCGGTCGTCGTCCTCGTTGCGGCCTGCGGCGGGCCGTCCGCCAGTCTGACGCCGACGCCCGAGTCGACGCAGATCGCGGCAAGCCCGACCGGCGCGGCGAGCGCTGCTGCGCCCACCCCGCCTGCCTGTGTCGCGCCGACCGCTCCGATCGCCGTTGACGGCTGGTGGCAGGACCGCGTGTTCTACGAGGTGTTCGTGCGCAGTTTCGCCGACTCCGACGGAGATGGCATCGGCGACCTGCGCGGGCTGACGGCTCGACTCGACGATCTCAACGACGGTGATCCGGCGACCACGGACGACCTCGGCGTCACCGCCCTGTGGCTGATGCCGGTCGCCGAGTCGCCGAGCTACCACGGGTACGACGTCACCGACTATCGGGCGATCGAACGCGACTATGGCACCGCCGACGACTTCCGCGCCCTCGTCGCAGCCGCGCACCAGCGGGGCATCGACATCGTCGTCGATCTGGTCATGAACCACACCTCCAGGGAGCATCCGTGGTTCGTCGACGCCCGAACGCCGGGATCGGCCCACGACGACTGGTACGTCTGGTCCGACACGCAGCCGACGATCGCGGGACCCGGGGGGCGCCCGGTGTGGCACCCGGACGGCCAGCGCTTCTACTACGGCTACTTCTGGGAGGGGATGCCGGATCTCAACCTGGCCAACCCGGCGGTCACGGCGGAGCTCGACGCCATCGCCCGGTTCTGGCTTGAGGATATGGGCGTCGCCGGGTTCCGGCTCGATGCCGCGCGTCACCTGCTCGAGGACGGCTCGACGCTCGAGAACAGCCCGGCGACGTTCACCTGGCTCGAGGGATTCCGAGCGCGACTGAAGGCAGCAGACCCCGGTGCACTCGTCCTCGGCGAGGTGTGGGATGCCACGTCCATCGCGTCGCGTTACGTTCGCGCGGGCGCGCTCGACCTCACGTTCGACTTCGGGCTGGCCGGGCAGATGCTCGCGGCGGTGCGAAATGGCGATGCCGGCTCGCTCCGGATCGTGCAACAGGAGGTGTCAGACGCGTACCCGGCCGGTGGCTATGCGGCCTTCCTGACGAACCACGACCAGGATCGGGTGATGGACGTGGTGGGTCGGGATCCGGCGGCGGCAAAGCAGGCGGCGACGCTGCTGCTGACCGGCGCCGGCGTCCCGTTCGTCTACTACGGGGAGGAGATCGGCCTCGTCGGGCGCAAGCCGGACGAGCGGATCCGCACGCCGATGCCGTGGACGGCGGAGGAGCCGGGTCATGGCTTCACCATGGGGACACCGTGGGCGGCGTTCGCCGACGATGCCGCGACGGCGAACGTGGCCAGCCAGACGGCTCGAATGGATTCGCTCCTGTCGTGGTACCGGTCGTTGATCGCGCTGCGCCACGCACACCCCGCGTTCGGCACCGCGGCGTCGCTGACGCCGGTCGATGCGTCGGCACGTTCGGTCTACGCCGTCCTTCGTCACGATCCGGTCAGCGGTGAGTCGGCGCTCGTCGTCTCGAACCTCTCGGACGCGCCCGTCGCCGACGTGACCCTCGACCTGGCCACGGGGCCGCTGTGCGGCGCGCCGCGGGCCGCTGTCCTCCTCGGACCGGATCTACCGGATCTGCTGGCGCCGAGCGTGTCAGCGGGCGGTGGCTTCGTGTCCTGGCCCATCGGTGACCTGGCGGCGCACCAGGACGTGGTGATCGGGCTGGGCCAGTGAATCCCGGCCGCCGGCCCCGACGAGACCGCCAGATCCCCGCCGGGGGCCGCCCGCACGCCTGCAGCGCACCTCACGTGCCGCGCAGGCAGACCGCCACTAGCCCTTGACGCCACCGATCGCCAGGCCGCCGACGATGTACTTCTGCAGGAACAGGTACACGATCGACACGGGCAGCGCGAACATGATCGCAAAGGCGCTGAACTCGGACCAGGGTGTCTGGGTGGCGTACTGGCCGACCATCCCGTTGAGGGCCACGGCGAGCGTGAACTGCTTGGCATCCGACAGGAAGATCACCGAGAAGTAGTACTCGGTCCAGCCGGCGATGAAGCCGAGGAAGCCGGTCACCGCCAGGGCCGGCAGCGCGAGCGGCAGGATGATGCGCAGGAACGACTGGTTGCGGGTCGCACCGTCGACGGCGGCTGCCTCCTCGAGCTCCTTGGGGATGGTGTCGAGGTAGCCCTTCAGGTTCCAGATCGCGAACGGCAAGGTGCTCGCCGTGATCGCCACGAGCACGCCAGCGAGTGATCGACCGAGGGTGAAGTCGCCGATCTGGAACCGGGTCAGCAGGACGAACAGTGGCGCGATGGTCGCGACCGCCGGCAGCATCAGCACGGCCAGGATGGCGACCATCAGGAGCTCCCGACCGCGGAACCGGAGCCGGGAGAAGGCATAGGCGGCGCTCACTCCGATGAGCACGGACACCACGGACGTCCCGAACGCGATGATGAAGCTGTTGCGTGCCAGTTCGGGGAACGAGACGGGGTTGCTGGTCGGCTGGGCCAGCACGTTCGCGTAGGCATCGAGCGAGGCGCCCGGCGGGATGAGGTTGAGGCCATCCGGGCGGGTGAGGTTCCGTGGGTCGAGCGACAGGCTGAGGATCCACAGCAGCGGGAAGATGACCGTGAACCCGATGAACACGCAGATGGCCTGCAGGACGATCTGGCGCCCGCCACCGAGGCGACGTTCCCCGCTGTGCTGGCGTGTGCGCCGGCCGATGGCGAACCTGGACCGCAGGCCCGGTCGGGCGATCGATGTCATCGGGCGTCCTCCTCAGGCGTCATAACTGGCGGTCGCCTTGGCCAGGCGATTCGTGATGAGCGTGATCGTGAGCAGGATGAAGAACATGATGATCGCGAACGCGGCCCCGACGCCGTACAGGCGCTGCTCGTTGACGAGCCGGAACGCCTGGGTCACGAGCAGCTCGGTGCGCCCGAGCGGCTGACCGCCGGTCATGAAGTACGACAGGTAGAACAGGTTGAACGTCACCACGAAGCCGTAGATCGCGTATGGCAGCATCGCCGGTCGCAGGTAGGTCAGGGTGACCGTCTTGAACTTCTGCCAGCCGGACGCGCCATCCATCTCGGCTGCCTCGTACAGCTCCCCGGGGATGCTCTGGAGGGCGCCGGTGGCCACCACCGAGTTCAGCGGCCAGCCGAGCCACGTGTTGGCGGTCAGCAGGGCGAAGTACGACAGCGGCAGGGGGATGAACGGGATCGGGTCTTCGATCTGGCGCAGCCAGTTGATCTGGAACGTCTCGGGCGGGATGGTGAACGCGCCGCCGATGACGGCGAGGGCCTGGTTGATCGCCCCGTACTGCGTGTCGAACATGTTCCGCCACACCGTCGCGACGATGATCGGCGGGATGACGACCGGCAGGATGTAGATCGCCCGCCAGAACCGCTTGAGGCGAAGCCCGGCGGTGTTCAGCAGCACCGCGATGGCGACCCCGAGGATGACGTGGATGACGACGTTGCTGAACGCCCACCACAGGTTGAAGAAGATCAGGCGGAAGAAGTGGAAGTTGGGGATCCCGAGATTGCTCTCCAGGATCTTCACGTAGTTGTCGATGCCGACGAACGGCGGCGCTTCCGACCCGAGCCGCAGGTTCCGCAGCTGGAAGTCGGTGAACGACATGTACGTCTGGTAGACCAGCGGCCAGAAGGTGATGAGTCCCATCACGATGAACGCCGGGGCGAGATACAGGATCGCCGTCCGCGTGTCGCGGCCGAAGCGGATGGAACGTGGCCTGGCAGGGATCTGGGTGGACGCCGCGCTCATGGCTCCGACCTTCCTCCGTTCCGGTCAGGGACGATGTGCCCCGAATGATGCCCCAGCGGGGTGCCGTCCGGCACCCCGCTGGTGGAACGATCCCGAAGGATCGGCTTACAGGCCGTTGGCCTTGTTCATGGCGGAGCACGCGTCGGCGACAGCCTTCACGGGATCGGCCTTGGCCTCCAGGGTCAGCTGCAGCGCATTGCCGAAGTTGCCCCAGAAGTTGTCGAGCGCCTTGACCTGCGGGCGCGGGAAGCCGGTGGCCACCGCGTCGGCGAAGCCCTGGGTGATCGGATCCGAGATGGTGTTGTCCTTGTTGGCCGGGATGTGACCCGCCTCGACGAAGACCTGCTCGGACTCGACATCGGTCATCGCCAGGGCGAAGTTGACCGCAAGGTCGAGATCCTTGGTGTTGGGGTTGATGTACCAGCCGTCCACGCCGGCCAGCGGCTGGGCGGGGCCGGATGGTCCGGCGGGCATCGGCGCGGACCCGACGGTCGGGACCTCCGCCTTGTAGCCGCCGGTCGCCCACGGACCGTCGACGATCAGATCGATCGTGCCGGCCTTGAAGGCGTTGGCCATGTCGTCGTAGTTCGGGTAGAACTTCGCGCCGGCCGCCTGGAGGTCCTGGAGGTACTTGAACGCGTCGGCGACACCGCCCTGGTCGGCGATGCACTTGCCGGTGTCGTCCATGAGCTTGCCACCGAACGCGGCCCACCAGCCGAACTCGTGGTACATGCCGTTGACGCCGCCGAAGAAGCCGGCCTTGATGCTGCCGTCCTTGACGCCGGCCATCAGCGCATCCGTCGTCGCCGGCGGGGTCGCGATCTTGGCCGTGTCGTAGAACAGCCCGACCGCCTTGAGCGACTCGGGAACCATGTACAGCTTGCCGTCGACCTTGGAGCCGTTGACGGCCACGTCGGTCTTGCCGTCGAGCTTGCCCGCGAGGG
The DNA here is from genome assembly GCA_035692005.1 of Candidatus Limnocylindrales bacterium. GTDB lineage: Bacteria > Chloroflexota > Limnocylindria > Limnocylindrales > CSP1-4 > SPCO01. Next base: position 7,589 of record DASSII010000020.1, read on the forward strand.
CCGTGTCGAGGTCGGCGATGACGCCCTCACGCGCCTGGAAGCCCAGGCTGTCGTTCGGGGCGATGAACAGGTCCGGGCCTGCGCCCGTCGCCGCATCGGCGTTGTACTTGTTGAAGATGTCGGCGAACGGGACCTCGAGGACGTTGACCTTCAGGTCGGGGTTGGCCGACCCGGGGCCCGCGACCTTCGCGAGGACCGTGTTGAGGGCGTCGAGCTCGGTGCCGGCGCCGGACGAGTAGGAATGCCAGATCGTCAGCTCACCGGTCAGGGCGGCCGGAGCCTCCGAGGACGGCGCGCTGGAGTCGGCCGGGGTCGACGGAGCCGTCGAGCCGGCCGCGCTGGGAGCGGTGCTCGCCGCGGGGGTCGAGCAGGCCACGGCGATGATCGCCATGCCTGCCACGATCGCAGCGAACCGAAGTCGCTTCTTCATCAAGTGTCGATGTCTCCTCTCATGTGAGTCGGTCGGAAGGGTTCCGACAGATCCCACCCACGTGGTCCGTCGTGACGGACCGGTCGGCCGGCAGACCGGCCGTGATCGCCGCCGATGCGGTCGGGTTCGGTACGTTCGTGGTGGCGAGTCGCACCGGACCCGAGGGTCGCTCGCCGATCGATCTCAGTCTTGCTTGCCGGCCACCTCCCGCCGGTGCTTGGGCACCGGACCCGTGGAGCCGCGGACGATGAGTCGCGTCTCCAGTCGTCGATGTTCGGGCTTGGCTTGACCCCGTCGTTCCACGACGGTCAGCAAGGCACGGACCGCTTCCTCGCCCTTCCGACGGATCGGCTGATGGACCGTCGTGAGCGGGGGGTCGACGTGCGGGGCGAGGTCGATGTCGTCGAATCCGACGACGCTGACATCGCCCGGGATGGACAGTCGCAGGTCGCGCAGCGCGCGCATGGCGCCGATCGCCATCGCGTCGCTCATCGCCAGCACGGCCGTGAACCGCAGGCCGTCCTCCCAGGCGCGATCGGTGATGGCGATCCCGCCCTCGATGCTGGCGGGTCCGACGATGACACGCTCGTCGGGGATGACCGCACCGACTGCCGCGAACGCCTCGCGATAGCCGCGCAGCCGTCGGCTGGTCACGCCGTCCGGGTCAGGGCCGCCCGGTGCCGGCGGCTCGACGCCGAGCACGAGCACGTCGCGATGGCCGAGGCTGGCGATGTAGCTCGCCGCGGCATACGCCCCGCCGACGTCGTCGATCTCCACCGAGCCGTGCTCGGGCAGGGCCGTCGAATCGACCAGCACGATCGGTACGCCGGCGCGACGGATCTGCTCGACCTCCGGATGGGCGCCGGACAGACCGACCGCCACGACGCCGTCGACCGTCGCCCGATTCATCGCCCGCAGCAGACTGCCCTGCAGCGGCGAGATGAAGTGGAGTCCGTAGCCAAGCTCCTCGGCCGCGACCGCGACGCCCTCGCTGAACGCGCCGAAGAACGGATTGCTGAAGATGACGCTGAGGGCCTGCGGTGTGAGCACGCCGATGGTCATGGTGTGGCGTTGCGTCAGCATCCGCGCGACCGGATGGGGGGTGTAGCCGAGCTGATCGGCCACCGCCCGGATGCGCACAGCCGTCTCGGGTGCCAGCCGATCCGGCGAGTTGAAGGCGAACGATACGGCCGTCTTGCTGACGCCGGCCTCGCGGGCGACATCGGCGATACGCGGGCGCTGGGTCCGTTGCTCCACGGGATCGCGACTCCGATCGTGTGCCATGGCCCACGGCCTCCCGACCGTCGGGTCCGCGCCGCATAGTGGGCCCTCGTCGTTGGGGGTGCATCGGGCCCGACATCGTGCAAACCGGTTTAGCAAACCGGTTTAGGCGACTGTAGAGGGCCCCCTCGACGATGTCAATACCCGTCGTCGGCGGGGACCGCAGACATCGGGCCGGGCCTCCGACTCCGAAGCCGCTACCATCGTCGAACCGTGGATGACCGAACCGAGCGCCTGCCCGCCGATCGTCGCTTCGACGGCGCCATCACCCGGCCGGGCGCAGGCGCCGAGCCAGCCGACGCGTCCATCGTGCCCGCCCCGACCCGGCCGCGCCGGCCCCTGCTCATCGAGACGGCGGCGGCCATCCTCATCGTCGGTGGGTTGACCTCCATCCTCGGCTCGCTCGGCACGCTCGACCCCGCGACCGGCGTCCTCGATGTCCTGTTCATCCTGCTGGCCGTGCTGACCGTCATCGTCGGTCTGCTGGTCCGCGCCGGCCGCTGGTGGATCCTCGACATCAACATCGTCGCGGTGGTCCTGTTCCTCGAAGCGACTGCCCTCCCCTCGGCCGTGGCGATCATCTTCGTGACCCTCGATACGATCGTCCTCTATGCCCTGATCCGCCACCGCGCCTGGTTCGAGCGGGCCGACCCGTTGGCTGCGTCGACCGACACCCGCGCATGATCGCCCGCGTCCGGGCCATGCCCGGCGGCATCCGGCTCCTGCTGGTCTACGCCCTGCTGATCCTGGTCGGCATCGCCCTGAGCATGCGCTTCGTGGTCGACCAGGCCATCGCCGCGCCGGTCTCGTTGATCGGCATCATCGTCATGGTCCTGCTCGCCTACACCATCTTCACTACCACGCTCGTGCTGCAGCGCAAGCAGGCGGCGTTCGGACTCGCCGTCGGCCTGGCCAGCCTGACCATCCCGCTCACCCTGTTGCTGGCCACCAGTCCGGTCCATCCCGCCTTGCCGCTGTTCGCCGCGGCGTTCGGCCTGCTCCTGTTCCGGGGCCTGTTGCGGCCGGAGGTCCGGACCTACCTCGACGAGTTGTGAGCCAGGGAGGGCGGACGGATTCCGCTCGGGACGCTACCCTCTCCGGGCGCGGCCCCCGTCGCCGCCCGGCCCTCCATCCGACCCGGCGACCCCTTCGACCGCACCGAGGAACACCGTGAGCAAGGAATCCCGTCGGCGCCAGCGCGCGCTCGGCCAGGCGTCATCGACACCGGACGCGACCAGCTCCGTCGCCACCCCCGACGCCACCCGCGGCGGAACGCCGACCCGGGCAGCGAGTTCGGCTGGTCGCGCCACCGGCCCGCGCGGCACGGATCGCGTGGGCCGGCGCGAGCGAGCCCGGGCGACGGTCAAGCCGTCCTTCGTCGAGCGCTATCGGACGCTCCTGTTCGCGGCCGCCGCCGTGGCGGTCGTGGCCGTCGTCGGGGTCGGGCTGTTCGCCGCAGCGACCAAACCGGCCTTCGCCTGCTCCATCGAGTGGCAGCCGGACCCGACCTCCTCCCCCGCCGCCGGAACGTCACCGCAGCCCGGCTATGCCCAACCGGACATGGGCCACGCCCACGTCGCGGTCGGCACCCAAGTCACCTATACCTACTGCCCGCCGGCATCGGGGCGCCACTACAATGCCCCAGCGAACGGCCCGGTCACGGCCCGCGTGTACGGCCCGGGCGACGCGGTCATCCCCGAGGGCTGGGTCCACAACCTCGAGCACGGTGGCCTGGTGATCCTGTACAAGGGCGAGACCGCCGACCAGGCGGCGCTGCGCGCCGCCTTCGACGCTATCGGGCCGAGCCCGGTGTGCGGCTTCCAGCCAGGTGGCCAGTCGCCGGGACCGCTGGTGGTCCGATTCGACCAGATGACCTGGCCGTATGCGGCGCTGGTGTGGGGCCGCGTCATGCCGCTCGACACCGTCGACATCCCGGCCATCGTCGACTTCTACGCGAAGTACGGCGAGCAGACGAACCCCGAGAAGCTGTGCACGCCGCCGTCGGCGAGCCCGTCGCTACCGGGGGCGTCCGGGTCGCCGGCGGCAACGGCCAGCCCGTCCGCTTCGCCGAGCTGATCGGCGGCGCAGATGCGCCTGTACACCTTCGCCCGCGACCCTGGGTTCACCACGGGTCGCGTCGAGGGCGGGGACGTGGTCGTCCCGGCGGGCGCGCGCGGCAGCGTCTCCGAAGCCGCGCTGGTCGACCTCGAGGGCTACCTGGCCGTCCAGGCGAGCGGCTCCATCATCGAGCGCCATGCGCTGGCCGACCTTCGCCCCGGTCCGGCTGTCCCGCGGCCCGGCAAGATCGTCTGCGTCGGGTTGAACTACCGCGCGCATGCCGCGGAGGGCGGGCGCGAGGCGCCGGACCGTCCGCTCCTCTTCGCCAAGTTCGCCAACACAGTCATCGCCGACGGCGAGCCGATCATCCGACCGGCCGGCACCCACGCCCTCGACCTGGAGGTGGAACTCGGGGTGGTCGTCGCGCGCACGGCCCGGCGCGTCGCTCGCGCCGACGCGATGGACCACGTGGCGGGGTACGTGGTCGTCAACGACGTCAGTGCTCGCGACTGGCAGGGCACGCCCGGAGCGCTGCGTCCGGGCGAGAAGGGTGATGGGCAATGGCTGCGGGCCAAGGGCAGCGACACGTTCCTGCCGATGGGCCCGCTGTTGGTCACCCGCGACGAGCTCGACCTGGCTGCCGGCCTGCGGCTGCGGAGCTGGCGGATCACCCCCGACGGCACCGAGCACCCCATGCAGGACGGTTCGACCGCCGACCTGATCTGGGACGTCCCGGCGTTGATCGAATGCATCACCGCCGCGATCACCCTCGAGCCCGGTGACGTGGTGGCCACCGGCACGCCGGCCGGGGTCGGCGTCTTCCGCGACCCGCCGGTCTTCCTCGCACCCGGCGATCGGGTTCGTTGCGAGATCGAGGGCATCGGCAGCGTCGAGAACCCGATCATCGACTGGACCGAGGCGCCAGCCCGGCACGCGTGACCTTGCCCGGCCCACGCCGGCGTCGTGCGCGGTACGCTCCGGGCATGCAGGCCCTCGTCAAGACCGCGGCCGCACCCGGCCTCGAACTGCGCGACGTCCCGATGCCGACCATCGGCATCAATGACGTCCTCATCGCGGTGCACAAGACGGGCATCTGCGGCACGGACCTGCACATCGAGGCCTGGGATCCGTGGGCCCAGAAGACGATCAAGCCGCCCCTCGTGGTCGGCCACGAATTCGTCGGCGAGGTCGTCGAGGTCGGCAGCAACGTGACCGGCTTCCAGACCGGCGATCTTGTCAGCGGCGAGGGTCACGTCGTCTGCGGTCGCTGCCGCCATTGCCTGGCCGGACGGCGTCACCTGTGTCCCAACACCATCGGGCTCGGCGTTGGTCGCGACGGCGCCTTCGCCCGATTCGTCGCACTGCCGATGACCAACGTGTGGCACCACTGGCACGGCATCGATGAGGAAGTCGCCGCGATCTTCGATCCGTTCGGCAACGCCGTGCACACGGCGCTCGCGTTCCCCACGCTCGCCGAGGACGTGCTCATCAGCGGGGCCGGTCCGATCGGCCTGATGGCCACGGCCATCGCCCGGCACACCGGTGCGCGTCACATCGTGGTCAGCGAACCCAATCCGTTCCGACGCGACCTGGCGATGCGGATGGGGGCGACCATCGCCATCGATCCCCGCGAGCGCTCGCTCCCAGAGACGTTCGCCGAGCTCGACATGGTCGAAGGGTTCGACGTCGCGATGGAGATGTCCGGCAATGCGACAGCGCTCCGTGACGCGGTGGCGGCGATGGCCCACGGCGGCGGCGTCGCCATCCTCGGCCTGCCGACTGCCGACATCAGCCTCGACGTCAACGCGGTCGTGATGAAGATGCTGACCTTGCGCGGCATCTACGGTCGAGAGATGTACGAGACCTGGTACAAGATGACGGTGATGCTCCAGTCGGGCCTCGACATCACGCCCGTCATCACCCACCGCTTCGACTTCCGCGAGCACGAGGCGGCGTTCGCCGCCGCACGTACGGGCGAATCCGGCAAAGTGGTCATGGACTGGACGACCTGAGGTGACGACGATGCAGGCTCCATGGACGACCGAGCGCGTGACCCCATGACCCAGACGCCGCCTGCCGACCCGCTCGCCTTCCTCGACGACGAGGTCGCCGCCCTGCGTGAGCGCCACCTGTATCGAGCCCTGCGGGTGATGAGCAGCGCTCAGGGCCCGATCGTGTCGGTCGACGACCGTCGGCTCATCAGCCTGTCATCGAACGATTACCTCGGCCTCACCCACCATCCGCGATTGCGCGAGGCGGCGATCGCCGCCGTCCGCGAGTTCGGCGTCGGGTCGGGTGCCGTCCGGACGATCGCCGGCACGATGACCATGCACGAGGAGCTCGAGGCGGAGCTGGCCACCTTCAAGGGGACCCCGGCCGTCCTGACATTCCAGTCCGGCTTCACGGCCAACACCGGCGTGATCCCGACCATCACCGGCGAGACCGACCTGATCGTCAGCGATGCGCTCAACCACGCCTCGATCATCGATGGCATGCGGCTGTCGAAGGCGCCCCGCAAGATCTACCAGCATGCCGACGTCGAGTCGCTGCGAGCCGTCCTCGACGACGCCGTCGAGCGTGGTCGTGACGGCAGCGGCGAGCCGTATCGGCTGATCCTCGTCGTCACCGACGGGGTGTTCAGCATGGACGGCGACATCGCCCCGCTACCGGGCATCGTCGAGGCCGCCGAGGCAGCGGGCGCGGCCGTGTTCGTCGACGATGCGCACGCCAGCGGCGTGCTCGGGCGCGACGGGCGCGGCAGCGTCGACCACTTCGGGCTGCATGGCCGGGTCGCCATCCAGGTCGGCACGCTGTCCAAGGCCGTCGGGGCACTCGGTGGCTACGTCGCCGGCTCGACGGCCCTGCGCGAGATCCTGACCCAGCGTGCCCGCCCGTTCCTGTTCTCGACCTCTCATCCGCCGGCGGTCGTCGCGGCTTGCCGGGCGGCACTGCAGGTGATGCAGGACGAGCCAGAGCTGCATGAACGGCTGTGGGCCAACACCCGCTACTTCAAGGCCGAACTGGCCCGTCTGGGGTTCGACACCGGTCGCTCGGAGACGCCGATCACGCCGGTCATGATGGGCGACCCGGAGACGGCGATGCGCTTCTCCGATCGACTGATGGGCGAGGGCGTGTTCGCCCAGCCGGTGGTGTTCCCGACGGTGGCCCTCGACCAGGCTCGCCTGCGGACGATCGTCACCGCCGCGCACGCGCGCGAGCAGCTCGATCGGGCGCTCGAAGCGTTCGCCGTCGTCGGGCGCGAGCTGGCGGTCATCTCGGGGTGACCGGATGACCGGGGGACAGCGTCGATGATCGATCGCCAGGCCCGCGATCTGCCGCTCGACGCCCACCTGCACACCGACCTGTCGCCAGACAGCGACGTGCCCATCGACGTCTTTGCCCAACAGGCATACGAACGCGGGATCGCCGAGCTCGCGATCACCGATCACGTCGATTTCGAGCCGGGCGCACCGGCCTGGCGGTACACGACCTTCGAGCAGCGCGAGCGCACCGTCCGCGAGGCCGCCGAGCGCTGGGCGGATCGCGGCGTCGCCATCCGGTTCGGCGCGGAGCTCACGTACGACCGCGCCTGGGAAGCCGACATCCGCGAGCACCTCGCACGATATCGGTACGACTTCACCGTCGGGTCGTGGCACGACCGACCGAGTTCCCCGTACAGCCCTACGCACGTCGCGAGCTGGGTCGCCGGTCGCTCGCTGGCCGACATCGTCGAGCCGGCCTTCAGCGAGGTGCTCGCCGCAGCCCGTTCCGGCCTGTTCGATACGCTCGGTCATCTCGACGTGGTCAAGCGCTACCTGTTCCCCCACGTCACGGCCGCCGACCTGGCGACCGCGCCGGAGTTGTACGAACCGGTGCTCGAGGCGCTCGTCGAAAGCGGCACCGCCCTGGAGATCAACACGAGCGGGCTGCGTCACCCGGTCGGCGAGACGTATCCGTCGCGCGCCATCGTCGCCCGCTTCCGGGAGATCGGCGGCCGTGCCGTGACGATCGGCTCGGATGCCCATCGCGCACACCAGTTCGGGTGGGCGCTGGCCGACGGCTACGACGCCGCGGCCACGGCCGGCTTCGAGACGCTGGCCTTCCGGCGCGGCGACGCACCGGTCGCGATCGGGATGCCCGCCGTCCCTAACGCGTTGACGGGACGTTCGTTATGACGCTCGACGAGACCGCGATCGAGCGGCTGGTGGCCGAGGCCCGCGACGGCGACGTCTGGGCATTCGGGCTGTTGTTCGACCACTACCACCTGTCGATCTACCGCTATATCGCCAGCCGCGTCCATCGCCCGTCGGACGCGGAGGACCTGACGCAAGTCGTCTTCGTCAAGGCCCTGGAGGCGCTCCCGCGATACGAATCGCGGGGCATCCCGTTCGGGGGCTGGCTCTTCCGGCTGGCCAGGAATACCGTCATCGATCACGTTCGGACACGACGCGAGCATCTGGATCTCGACACCGCTGTCGGCCAGGCCGATAGCGCGGCGGGACCGGACGACATCACGGTCGCGCAGCAGGAGCTGGATGCGGTCGCCGTGGCGCTCGAGGCGCTGACCGACGACCAACGAGAAGCCATCGCCCTTCGCTTCTTCGCCGGCCTGTCGGCCCGCGAGGCGGCCGAGGTCATGGGCAACCAGGAAGGAACCGTCCGCGGGCTCCAGTTCCGGGCGATCGCCGCGCTGCGGCGGCAGCTCGGGATCGAACCGGTACCACATCCGGCCGACAGTGATGTCGTCGATGGACGCCGGCGGAGCGCGCGGTGAACGACGAGATGATCGACCTGATGGCCGCCGACATCGCCCTGCGACGACGCCTCGAGGCGTACGCCGATGTGGCGCTGTCTCCCGACCTCGCGGCATCCTCGCGGATGCGTGCGCGCGTCCTCGCCGTCGCCCATCGCCAGGCCGACCTCGATGGTCGCGACGCGGGGGCACTGACGGTGCTGCCGGGTGGCGGCACGCGATCGAGCCACAGCAGCGATCCACTGCTCCGGTCGTCGACCCGGGCGCGGAGCCGCGGCCGTCGACGCCGAGCTCTGTCCGCGCTCCTGGTGGCGGGCCTTGGGATCATCCTCGTGGCCGGCAGCGCTGCGGCGGCTCGACCAGGGGGCGGACTGTACGACGCCCGGCTGTGGGTCGAAACGATGACCCTGCCGAGCGAACCCTCGGCACGGGCGGTCGCGGAGCTCGCTCGACTGAGCGAACGGATCCGCGAGGCGCGCGATGCCACGGCCGCGGGCGACGGACCCGCCGCGGGAGCCGCGCTCGGGGCCTATGAACGGATCATCACGGAGGCCACCACGGCCGCACTGTCCAGCGGGGACGCCGTGGCTGCGGCTGCGCTCGAAGTCGGCGTCGCCGGGAACGTCGCCGTCCTGCGCGAGCTCGTCGGTCGCATTCCGCCGTCCGCGAGCGCCGCCATCGGGCGAGCGCTGGCTCGAGCGATCGATCGCAGCACCTCGAGCGTCGACGCGATCGGAACGGCGACGGGCAGCGGGCACGGGGCGGCTGCCGGTGGGAACAAGGATCAGGGCGGCGGCGCGAGTGGGGGCGCAAACGGCGGCGATGGCGGCGCCGATGGACCCGGTGGGGGCGGCAGCGGCCCGGCCTCGGCGACATCGAAGCCGACCAAGGCACCGACGCCCACGCCGACCATCAAGCCGGCCAAGCCCACCGCCACGCCGACCCCCGCCCCGACGCCGAAGCCGACACCCAAGCGCGGTACGGGTCAGGACCAGAAGCCGGAGGCCACGCCGCGGAGCACGCCCCCGCCGCATCCGCGCTGAGCCGTCGCCGCCAGGCTCCCGGATGGCGACGCGGTCCGCTAGGCTGTCCCAGATGGTCGCCGACGACGCCGTGGCCCTCCGGCTGGACGTGCTCGGGGCCGGACCCGCATACACCGACCGCGTCGGATCGACCGGGGCGGCGTACCTGATCCGATCGGGCGATACCGCCGTGGTCCTCGATCTCGGGCAAGGATCCTTCCCGCGCTTGGCGGCGACCCTGGAACCAAGCACCCTCGACGCTGTCGTCGTCAGCCACCTCCACCCCGATCACTTCATCGACCTGATCGCGCTTCGCCACTACCTGCGCTGGCAGTTCGATCCGGGGCGGCGCGTGCGCGTCGTGGCACCGGCCGGTCTCGGCGATCGCCTCGATGCCCTGCACGCTGAACCGGGCTTCACCGTCGCCGCGCTCGATGTCGAGTCCGTCGGGCCGGGTTCGCGGGATATCGGCGACCTGTCGGTCGAAGCCGCCCGGGTACGCCATACGGCCGACAGCTATGGCTTCCGCGTCGCGCCACGTGCCGGATCCGGGCCGGGGCTCGTGTACTCGGGCGACTGCGGACGCGCCAGCGACCTCGAGGCACTCCTGCGACCCGGGGACACGCTCCTCTCGGAAGTGTCGTTCGGGCCGGGGCCGGTCCCGTCGGGGGCCAGCCATCTCGACGGCCCGGCGGTCGGCGCACTGGCCGCACGGACCGCAGCCGGACGCGTGCTGCTCACCCATCTGCAGATGGGGTTCGATGAGGTGGCGACGATCGCGGCCGTCAGAGCGCGGTACGACGGGCCGGTCGAGCTGGTCCACCCGGGGCAGGCCTACCCGCTCGGGGGATAGGCCCGGACAAAGAGACGGGCGGAACGCCTCACGGACAGCGAGACGTTCCGCCGGGTCTCGGGGACCCCGAAGTCGTGGGGTGCGAGTCGTCGCACCCCCTGATGTCAGCGGAGGTCGTCCTTGCGTCGCACGACCGATCGAGCCGGCGTGAGCAGCAGGGCCGTGGCCAGGATTCCGGCCATCGACAGCAGCACGATCCGCCAGCTGTCGCCGGGCAGGGTGTCGCCGATCCCGTCGAGCGTGCTGGTGGATGGAAGCGTCGGCGCGGGCGCCTTGGGGGTAGCCGTCGCTCCGAGCACGCCGCCCGCAGGCGTCGGGGTCGGGGTCGGTGTCGGCACGGGGGTCGGGGTCGGCACCGGTGTGGGCGTCGGCACCGGGGTCGGGGTCGGCACCGGGGTCGGCGTGGGCGTCGGGGTCGGCACCGGGGTCGGAGTGGGCGTCGGCGTCGGGGTCGGCGTGGGCGTCGGCGTCGGGGTCGGGGTCGGGGTCGGAGCTGCCCCGACCTTGAAGTTGTCCGACTTGCTATCCGCGCCGTTGCAGATCGTGAAGGTCGTGCTCTCCGTATCGAAGCCGTCGCACTCGCCCACGCTATCTGCGGTGGCGATGGTCAACTTGTATTCGCCGCCGGCGTTTGGCGTATCGGCGTACGGGATGAGCTGGACCGTCTTGCCGACGACGGCGGGAACGCAGGTCACCGCGTGGAGACTGTGTCCACCCGTGGCCGACTGGATGAAGCCGTTTGCGACCGTGAACATCCGATCGCCGATCGCGTCGGACGAGAGCAAGACGCCGTTGGGGCTGGTGATCTCGTAGTAGTAATCACCGTCGGCAAGGTGTGAACCGCCGTTGCACGGGCCGCCGGTCAGATAGACGTCGGCTTTCGTCGGGTAATTCACGTTGTCGTTGATGGCCGAACCGTCGATGTTGCTGGTGTAGACCGCGCCGGTCAGGGCCGCAGCACTCGGTGCCAGGGCGGCAACCACCAGGGCCACGACAGCCAGCCACGCGAGCCGGCGACCGAGCCGTGCGCGCCCAGAAGAGGCAGTCATTCGATCAGGTCCCTCGAGAATCGAGGCGAGCGCCTCGGATGAAGACGACGCGACTCCGGGAGCACCCCGTCGCTCCTGGAGCCGATGCCTCGATAGTCACATGGCCGCGCTGCCGCGTCTAGTACTATCCGCCCATTCTCCGGACCCGAAGGTCCTTGTCGGTGCCGCTGGGCACCGACCGCCGAGCACGGAGACGTGCCAGACACGGCCCTCGTGTCATTCCGCCGACAACGAACGACCGTCGACCCGGTGAGGGGTCGACGGTCGTCTGGTTCGGGGCCGGTGCGCCGCGCGCACCTCGGGGATCAGCGGAAGCGATCGTCCCGTCGGACGGCCGCACTGGCCGGGGTGAGGACGAGGGCGGCTCCGAGGAGGCCGGCCATCGCCAGGAGGATCAACCGCCAGCTGTCACCAGCCGGGGCGACCGTCGCGCTGTCGGTCAGGGTGTCGGTCGGCGGCAACGTGACCCGCGGGGTCCC
>DASSII010000021.1:0-15584 GCA_035692005.1 Candidatus Limnocylindrales bacterium
CGTGCCCGCGCCGCCTGGGGGTGACCCGGGCTACGTCGCCTTGTGGAACATCCGCTCGATCGCTTCGGCCGCGTCTTCGGCAGCGTCGATCGAGTTCTCGAGCTCGCGATAGATGTCGCGCCACTTGATGACGTCGATCGCGGCCGTCCCGTCGCGGAACAGGCGGGCGACGGCGGCGCGGGACAGCGTGTCCGCCTCGTGCTCGAGATCGTGCACCCGCGACAGGTCGGCATCGAGGTCCTTGAGCCCGTCGAGCTTGCGCAGCGCCGACACGAGCGAGTCGGCCTGCTGGGCGAGGATGTGGGCGAGCTGCCGTGCCTCCTCGGTCGTCTCGGTGATGTCGTAGATCACGAACGTCTCGGCGGTGGCCTGGATCCCGTCGACGACGTCGTCGAGCTGGACCGTCAGCTCGTGGATGTCCTCCCGGTCGAACGGGGTGATGAACGCGTCCTCGAGCTTGTGGTTGATCTCCCGGTCGATGTCGTCGCCGCGCTTCTCGAGCCGCTGGATCTCGGCGACGCGCTCCTCGAGCCGATCGTACGTGCTGACCATCTCATCGAGGCGCATGGCGGCCTCGCGCAGGTTCTCGCCGTCGGCGACGAACAGCTCGAAGAAGCGGACGTCCTTGGGCAGCAGGCGGAACGACATGTCGGACTCCTTCGATGTCAGCCGAAGCCGATGTTGTGCAGGATGAACCAGGACAGGGCCGCAACGATGGCCGCGGCCGGGATGGTGATGACCCAGGCGAGCAGGATCCGGCGTGCCACGCCCCAGCGCACGCCCTTGGGCCCCCGCGCCGAGCCGACGCCCATGATGGCGCTCGAGATGACGTGCGTGGTCGACACCGGCATGCCGAGATGGGCGGTCACGATCAGCACCGTCGCGGCGGTCGTCTCGGCCGCGAACCCGTGGACCGGCTCGAGCTCCACCACGCGATGGCCCATCGTGCGCATGATGCGCCAGCCGCCGATCGCGGTCCCGAGCGACAGCGCGGTCGCCGACACGACGATGACCCAGACCGGCACGTCGACGGTCGGGATGACCCCCGCGGCGACCAGGGCAAGGGTGATGATGCCCATCGTCTTCTGGGCATCGTTCGAGCCGTGACTGAATGCCATGTAGCCCGCCGACAGGACCTGCAGGCGCCGGAAGGCCTTGGCCATCGGCTTGCGCTTGGCCCGCTGGAAGGTCCAGTACAGCGCGAGCATCAGCAGGAACGCCCCCAGGAAGCCGACCAGCGGCGAGCTGATCATCGGGACGAGGACCTTGCTGAAGATCCCATCGAGCTTGTACGCCCCGAACCCGGCCGCGACGGCCGTCGCTCCGAGCAACCCGCCGATGAGCGCGTGGGAGCTGGAGGAGGGCAGCGCCAGCCACCACGTGATCAGGTTCCAGGTGATCGCCCCGATCAGCGCGGCGGCGACCACGGCCTGGGTCGTCGTCGCCTCGTCCACGAGTCCCGCCCCGATCGTCTTGGCGACCGCCGTTCCGGCGAACGCCCCGATGAAGTTGAACGAGGCGGCCATGAGGATGGCATGGCGCGGGTGCAGCGCCCGCGTCGCGACCGAGGTGGCGATCGCGTTGGCGGTGTCGTGGAACCCATTGATGTAATCGAAGATGACCGCCAGGACGATGACGACGACCAGGGCGACCGTGACGCCTTCCAATGCGGTCGATGGGCCTCCGGGGATGCGGGTGTCGGGTTGGGTGCCGCGCCGATGGTACCGTGCGCGAGGCCGCCGGTCGGTGCATCGGGTCGACACCGTCGGCAGACCGTCGTCGCGACCCGCCCGCCGCTATCCTTAGCCGGCCATGCGTCTGTCCCACCTCTTCTTCACCACGCTTCGCGATGACCCGGGCGAAGCGGAGATGCCCTCCCATCGACTCCTGTTGCGGGCCGGCTATGTCCGTCAGCTGGGCTCCGGGATCTACTCGCTGCTGCCGCTCGGCAAGCGCGTCAACGACCGCGTCGAGCAGGTCATCCGCGAGGAGCAGGACCGCATCGGCGGCCAGGAGATGGAGATGCCGGTCGTCCACCCGGCCGACGTCTGGCGGGCCAGTGGCCGCTACGACGCGGTCGGTCCCGAGCTCGGCCGATTCAAGGATCGCAACGGTCGCGACATGGTCCTGGCGATGACCCACGAGGAAGTCGTCGGACTGCTGCTGGCCGACGTCGTCAAGTCGTACCGCCAGCTGCCGATGCAGGTCTATCACTTCCAGACGAAGTGGCGCGACGAGCCGCGGGCACGGGGCGGGCTGATCCGCGTCCGCGAGTTCGTGATGAAGGACGCCTACAGCTGTGACCGTGACGAGGCCGGACTGGACGTCAGTTACTGGGCCCAGCACGGCGCCTACGTCCGGACCTTCGAGCGACTCGGGCTCGAGACGATCGCCGTCAGCTCCGATGTCGGCATGATGGGCGGCAGCCAAGCCCACGAGTTCATGGTCCTGAACCCTGCCGGCGAGGACGTCCTCGTCCTCTGCGAGACCTGCGACTACGCCGCCAACCGCCAGATCGCGATCGTGCCCAAGCCCGACGCCGCCCCGGAAGACGCGCTCCCGCTCGAGGAGGTCGCGACACCAGGCACGACCACGATCGCGACGCTCGCCGCGTTCCTCGGGGTCGGGCCGGAGCGCACGGCCAAGGCCGCCTTCTTCATGACCGGGGACGGCCGACTCGTGACCGCCATCGTCCGCGGCGACCACGAGGTCAACGAAACCAAGCTGGTCAATGCCGTCACGGCGACCGGCGGCATCCGACCGGCCACGGTCGAGGAGATCAAGGCTGCGGGCATGGAACCCGGCTACGGTTCTCCGATCGGGGCGCACGACACGGTCGTCGTCGTCGACGACCTCGTCGCCCGCTCGCCCAACCTCGTCGCGGGCGCCAACCGGGAGGGGTTCCACTACCGCAATGTCAACGTCGGGCGCGACTACACGGCCGATGTGATCGCCGACATCACCAATGCCCAGGCCGGCGACCGCTGCCCGCTGGATGGCGGCACGCTCACCCTGCGCAACGGCATCGAGGTCGGCAACATCTTCAAGCTCGGCACGAAGTACAGCGACGCCTTCGGGGCGTCCTACCTCGGCGAGGACGGCGTCGCGCATCCGATCGTCATGGGCTCGTACGGCATCGGGGTCGGGCGCAACGTCGCCTGCATCGTCGAGGCGCACCACGACGACAAGGGCATCGTCTGGCCGGCCGAGGTCGCCCCATATGCCGCCCACCTCGTGTCGATCGGGGCAGCCAAGGAGCCCCGGGTCAGCGAGGTCGCGGAACGACTGCACAGCCTGGCCGCAGAAGCAGGCGTCCGCCACGAGATCCTGTGGGACGACCGTGACGAGTCGCCGGGCGTCAAGTTCACCGACGCCGAGTTGTTGGGGATGCCCTGGATCCTGACCGTCTCCCCACGGTCGTTGGCCGCGGGCGGCATCGAGGTGACCGAACGCGCGACCGGCGATCGGTCCACGCGCCCGATCGAGGAGGTCGAGGGACTGCTGGTGAACGGCTTCGAGGCTGCTTCCCGCTAGCGAGGCAGGATCGGTGCGGCCACTACGATGGCCCCCGTCATGCCAGCCCGTCCATCGCTTCCGACCGATGACCTGTATCGCCGCCTCGGCGTGCCGCGCGACGCCAGCTTCGAGGCGATCGAGCTTGCCTGGCGCGGCCTGCTGCGGCTCCATCACCCCGACATCGCCGGACCGGACGCGCTCGAGCTCGCCAAGCGGATCAACGTCGCTCACGACTGGCTGAGCGATCCGGAGCTGCGCCAGCGCTACGACCGCGAGCAGCACACCGGGATCCGCAGCGGACGTCCGCCACGGGCTGGACCGACCGGACCGCCGTGGCCGCCCGGCCCGGAGCGCGACCAGGTCCGCTGGGCGCCGCGACGACCGCCGACGACGGCCGAGCGGGTGGCGACGGTGGTCGAGCGAGTCGGGCGGCTGAGCGCGGACGAGCTCGATCGGATGGCCCTCGCCGAGCCAGCCCCCATCGCCTTCCTGGCGACCCTCCGCCAGTTCGTGCCCGGGCAGCTCGAGACGATCCTCGACGAAGCGGAGCGGACCGCCATCGCCGCCCTGCCACCGGCGGCCCGGCGCGTGGTCGCCATCCGCGATTCGGTCATCGGCCAGCTGGCCGACATCGTGCTCGGCGACCTGATCGACGACATCCTCGGCGAGCCGGCAGGGACACGGGCCCGCGAACGCCTGACCCGCGGCTGGGACGCGGCGGTCGGGCAGCCGCGCTACGGTCCGGCCACCACCGGGGTGGCGACGCTGCTCGACGCGCTGCGCAGCCTCGATGGGGTCGGTGTCCGTGGGCTGGCCGCGACCGGGGGCCGGGAGGCCCTCGGCGACGAGCCGTGGCCGGCCGCCACCTCGCCCGACGAGGACGAGGCACTCCGCGTCTCGAGCGCGCTTGCCGCGACCGATGCCCGACAGGCCGTCGACGCGGCCCCGGGGAGCCCCGAGCGTGGCAGCCCGGCCGCTCGGCGCGCGGCGGCCCGTATCGCGCATCTGCTGGTGTTGCGGCACGCCTTCGCCGCATCGGCCTTCGAGCGCCACGCGGCCGCCTGGCTGGGGACGCTGATCCCGCGCGTGCCGAACTGGCGGACGCACGCCCGGCGGCGATCGGGCCGCCACTGAACCGCCTGGGCCGCCACCGGTCGGCTGTGCCATGCTCGGCATCGTGGATCCCTGGTTCTTCGCCGCTGTGGCCCTCGGCGTGGTGGTCGTCAGCGGGGCCATCGTGCTCGTCCGCAGCGATCGAGCGCTGCGCGAGGCCAGATCGTCCCTGCGCCGCAGCGCGGCGGCCGGCGCCGAGCGCGACCGACGCGATGCCGAGGAACAGGCCGCGCTCGACGTCCTGCGCGCGACCCTGGGATCGGGGGTCATCCGGCTCGATCGGGGTTTGCGCATCCTCGCCGCGACGGACCGCGCCCACGCGCTGCTCGACCGTGCGCCCGGCACGCTCATCGGGCGGTCGGTGATGGAGGCCTTCCTCGACCCGTCGATCGAGGGCCTGGCCAGTCGCGCGCTGCGCCGGGGCTCGGCATCGGGCGAGGTCCGACTGACCGACGCCGACGGGCCGGCCGTCGCCGTGCGGGCGGCGCGGACGCCGGGCGAGACCGTCTGGCTGGTCCTGGACGACGTGTCCGAGCTGCGTCGCCTGCAGCGCATCCGGGCCGAATTCATCGACAACCTGTCGCACGAGCTGCGCACGCCGCTGACGACGGTCAGCCTGCTCGCCGAGACCCTGCAGCGCGACGCCGACGGCGTGGGCGACGTCCTGCCGGCCAGGATGCGCGAACGGATCGGCAAGATCGAGCTCGAGACGGGACACCTCGTGCAGATGGTCAGCGAGCTCCTCGACCTCAGCCGCATCGAGAGTGGCGGGACCTTCGACATGACCGATGACCTGGACGTCGCGCGGCTGGTCGCCGCCTCGGCCGAGCGCCTGCGGCTGTTCGCCGAGCGGCAGGGCGTCCGCCTCGTCATCGACGTGCCCGACCACGTGCCGCCGGTGCGTGGCGACGGGGCGCGCCTGGGGCAGGTCGTCGTCAACCTCGTCCACAACGCGATCAAGTTCAGCCCCGATGGCGGAGAGGTCACGGTCCGCGTGCGGGCCGACGGCGGCGAGGTCCGCACGACCGTCGCCGATCATGGCATCGGCATCCCGCGCGCGGCCCAGGGGCGCGTGTTCGAACGGTTCTACAAGGTCGATCGGGCGCGTCAACGTCCCGAGATCGGTGGTGGCACCGGCCTCGGCCTGGCCATCGCCCGCCACGTCGTCGACGGGCACGGCGGCCGGATCTGGGTGGAATCGACCGAAGGGCAGGGGTCGGCGTTCACCTTCGCCCTGCCGGCGGCCACGGCCGCCCCGGTCGATCGCTGACGGAGGGTCGGAGAGCGATGCTGCGGCTGGCCCACCGGGGTGACTGGCGGCGGGCCGCAGAGAACACGCTTGCCGCCCTGCTGGCGGCGCTCGACGTGCCCGGCTGCGACGGGCTCGAGTTCGATGTCCGGCTGTCTGCCGACGGCATCCCGGTCCTGCTTCACGACGAGACGCTGACCCGGGTCCAGGGGCGGCCGGATCGGGTCGACGCCATGCGAGCCCGCGACCTCGAGGACCTCGGCGTCCCGTCGTTGGCGGACGTCCTGGCCGCCATCCCGCACCGGGCCGTGCTCGACGTCGAGCTCAAGGGGCGCCACGATCGCACGGTGGTCGAGGTCCTCGCCGCCGGGCGGGGCCCCGGCCTGGTCAACGCGGTCGTCTCGTCGTTCGATCGCCAGACCCTCGAGCGCGTCGGCCGTCTCGTGCCGGACTGGCCGCGCTGGCTCAACGCCGACGACCTGTCGGCCGCGACGATCGACACGGCCGCGGGGCTTGGCTGCGTGGCGATCTCGGTCGAATGGCACGCCATCGACGCCCGCTCGCTCGCTGCCGCGCGGGCCGCCGGGCTCGATGTCGCCGCCTGGACGGTGCGCGGCCGGCGGACCGTGGCCCGACTGGAACGGCTCGGCGTGATCGCCGCCTGCGTCGAGGGACCGGCCCTGACCCTTGACGCCAGCCGCTAGCCGGCCCTACAAACGGGTATGCGGATGGTCATCGAGCCGGTCGCGGGCCGGGCGCTGCGGTGAGCGACAGCGCGGACCTG
This sequence comes from Candidatus Limnocylindrales bacterium, assembly GCA_035692005.1. Taxonomy (GTDB): domain Bacteria; phylum Chloroflexota; class Limnocylindria; order Limnocylindrales; family CSP1-4; genus SPCO01. The sequence continues at coordinate 6,663 of DASSII010000021.1, forward strand.
GTCATCGTCGGTGCCGGCACGGTCGGTGGCTGGGCGTCGGTCTTCGCCGCGGCGGCGGGGGTGGGTCGGGTCGTCGTCGTCGAGCGCGGCGTGTCGGGGATGGGCGCCTCGTCGCGGGCGGCCGGGATCGTCCGCGCACAGGGCGGCACGCCCGCCACGGTCGCGCTCGGTCGTTGGTCGATCGACTTCTACCGCGGCCAGTCGGCCGCCTACGGCACCGATTCGGGCTTTCGGGAGCTCGGCTACCTCATCCTCGCCGCGACCGAGGAGGACGAACGGCTCGGCCGTCAACGGGTCGCGATGCAGCACGCGGCCGGTCTGACCGACGTCCGCTGGCTCGACGCCGACGACGCGACGACGATCGCCGGCACCCTGGCGACGGGCGTCCACCGGGGCGGCAGCTATCGCGCCGGCGACGGGCACATCGATCCGCCTCGCAACGTGCGCGCCTATGGCCTCGCGATGCAGGCCGCCGGTGTCGACCTGCGCGAACGGACCGCGTTCACCGGCCTCCGCCTGGCGGACGACGGCGGGCGGGTGACCGGCGTCGACACGACCAGCGGCGTCATCGCGACGGAGCGCGTCCTGCTCACCGGCGGGCCGTCGCTGGGTGCGCTCGGGGAGCTGGCCGGCGTGCACATCCCGGCCGGCGCCGCGCGCCATACGGTCGCCGTCCTCGAGCCGCACGCCGCGTTCGCGGTCGAGCGCATGCCGATGGTGTTCGATCTCGGCGCCGGCCTGTACTGGCGTCTCGAGGAAGGCGGACTGCTGTTCGGCTGGAGCGATCCGGACGAGCAGCCAGGCGAGGCGCGCGACATCGACTGGGCGGCCTACGAGCGCTACCGGGAGCGGCTCGCGGGCTATGTGCCGCTCACGCGTGGGTTGGGGATCCGCAGGATCTGGGCGGCCACCATCGACTACACGCCCGACCATCTGCCGATCCTCGGGGCGGCGCTGCGGCCCGATGGCCAGCGCATCGCCGGCCTGACGATCGCCTCCGCCGCGGGCCACGGCATGATGTGGGGACCGGCCGTCGCCCGGGTCGCGGCCGACCTCGCGGTCGATGGCCGGACGGACCTCATCGATGTCAGCGATCTGGGGCTCGACCGATTCGACGCCGCCGGTCGCAGCCGGATCCAGCCAGACCCGATCGCCTTGCCCTTTCCGTCACGGGTGAGTTCCGCCGGCGACGGGTAGCGAGGATCAGCCCGTCGCGCGGGCGCCCGTGGCGCGTGCGCCGGTCACGCCGCGGATCCACAGGTCGTACTCGCTGGCGACGTGCATCCCCACCCGCTCGTACAGCGCCACCGCCCCGGTCGGGTTGCTCGAATCGACACTCACGCGCGCCCGGGCCAGGCCGCGTCTGCGGAACTCGTCGAAGGCCACCCGCAGCAGCGCCGCGGCGATCCCCCGGCCGCGGTGCGAGCGGACGACCCCGAGCAGGTCGACGGCGCCGCGATCGCCGTGGGCGCTGCCGGTCAGGGCACCGACCGGCTGCCCGTCGTCGAGGGCGATGAACCACAAGCCGGCATCGAAGTCGTCCTGGTGGACGTTCTGAGCGAGGAACTCGGCGTAGCTTTGGGGGACGTTGTTCCAGTGATCGGCGAGGGCGTCCTCCAGGACCCGATGGACCGCCGCCAGGTCCTGCTCCGGATCGACCGTCCGCACCAGGATGTCCGCGGGCGAGCCGACGCCCGCGCCCGCCCCGGCGGCAGTCCGGGCCGACAGTTCGGCCTCCATCTGCCAGAACCGTCGGGCGAACGCATAGCCACGCGCCGTCAGCAGTCGCGCGGCGGCCTCGTCCTGCGGGATCGTGGCGATCAGCAACTCGGCCTCGCCGTCCGCCAGCTCTGCCGCGCGCCGCTCGATCAGCGTGGCCAGGCCACTGCCGATGCCGCGTCCGGTGTGCTCGGGGTGGACCAGCGCGAAGGCGGTGAGGTGGGTCGCGTCCTCGGCCCAGACCTGCGCGTAGCCGACGACCGCGCCCTGCCACTCGACGATCGTGGCGTCCGTCGCCAGATCGAACCGGGGCCGAGCCCACATCCGCACGACCAGCTCCTCGCTGAGCGAGGGCGCGGCGCCCAACGCGGCGTCGCAGGCGGTCGACAGCCGATCGACGTCGGCCGACTCGTCGCGGCGCGGGGGACGACGACGATAACCGGGCGGCAGCTCGAGCATCGCATCCATGGGCACGGGCGACCCTACACCGGGCCCGTCAGCGCGGCATGACCGCGTCGGGCGGCAGCAGCCAGCGCAGCGTTCCGGTCCCGGCCTCGAGCGGTCGATCGACGTCGATCCGGGCGAGGGCACCCTTGCGCAGGGGGATCGCGTCCGTGCCCACAAGGTCCGCCAGGATGTCGCTGAACTCGGGATCGTGCCCGACCAGGACCGCCCGATCGGGGTTGCCGGCGTCGCTCAGGATGGCGTCGATCGTGTCCACGTCCGCCCCGCCACCGGCCAGCCGATCGTCGATCTCGACGGTCCAACCGAAGCGGTCCGCGACGATCTCGGCCGTCTCCCGGGCGCGCAGCCTCGGCGAGGTGAGGATCACGTCGGTCGTGAACCCGATCGCGGCGAGCTGCGCGCCGAGCGCCTCGGCCTGCTCGCGGCCCTTGGGGCTCAGCGGTCGGGCGGCGTCCGGGCCACCCCACGCGTCCGGGTCGCCCGCGTGGGCGTGGCGCAGCAGATGGAGTTCCATGATCAGGCCGTCACTCGTTCGGTCTGGTTCGCGAACCGGCTGATCCGCTGGCCCATCGCGGTGAGCACCTGCCGGAACGCCAGGCGCCGTTGCTCCTCGGTGCCGCTCGCCGCCGCCGGGTCCGGGTAGCCCCAGTGCAGCGATCCGACCGCGCCTGGGAACACCGGGCAGGCCTCGCGAGCCTGGTCGCACACGGTGATGACGTAGTCGAACGACTGGCCGAGGAAATCCTCGACCGACTTCGAGCGCGCCCACGAGGCGTCGATGCCGGCCTCGCCGAGGACCTGCAGGGTGAGTGGGTTGACCCCCTTCGGGTGGGTGCCGGCACTGTGGACCTCGAAGCGCTCGCCGCCGTGGCGACGCAACAGTGCCTCGGCCATGATGCTGCGCGCCGAGTTGCCCGTGCACACGAACAGCACGCGGATCGGTCGTGGCTGGGTCATGGGTTGAGATCCTCGACGTCGCCGGTGACGAGATAGACGATGTCCTCGGCGATGTTCGTCGAGCGATCGCCGATCCGTTCCAGATAGTGCGACGCGATGATGATGCGCGTTCCGCGTTCCACGTTGGCGGGATCCAGGCGCATGAGCGCGACGACCTCGTCGAAGGTGGCGTGGTACAGCCGATCGATCTCGTCGTCGAGGACCGCCACCTCGCGCGCGGCGACCGCGTCGACATCGACCAGCGCCCGCAGCACACCGTGGACGAGGACGGCGGCCTGCTCGGCCATCGCCGGGAGGCGCACATAGTCCGCCAGCGGTGGCTCGGGAGCGAGCTTGCGGACCTGCTTCGCGACCGACGACGCGTGATCTCCGATGCGCTCGAGTTCGTAGGTGACGTGGTCGAGCGTCATGAGGTAGCGCAGGTCGCGGGCGACCGGGTTCTGGGTGGCGATGGCGACGCTGATCTGCCGTGACACCTCCCGCTGGGCGTCGTTGATCCGGGCATCGGCCTTGATGACGTCGAGCGCCAGGACGGCGTCGTGGTCGACCAGCGAGCGCGCCGCCCGGCGGATCGCCTCCTCCACGAGGGCGCCCATGCGCAGCACGGCGTCCTTGATCTCGCTCTCCTGGAGGTCGAGCGCATCGCGCCGGGCGAGCGGCAGGCCGCTGCCGGCCTCGGGTCGGCGGCTCGCGGATGCCTCGGTCGTGTCGTCCTGTCCGGTCATGTCGCGCACTTCAGCCGAACCGACCCGAGACGTAGTCCTCGGTCATCTGGTTGGCTGGGTTGGTGAAGATCGTCACCGTCGAATCCTGCTCCACGACATAGCCGGCGCGGTCGTCGGCCATGTTCATGAACACCGTCCGATCCGACGCCCGGGCCGCTTGCTGCATGTTGTGGGTGACGATGACGATCGTGTAGTTCTCCTTGAGCTGGGCCATCAGCTCCTCGATCTGGAGTGTCGCCCGCGGATCGAGCGCCGAACACGGCTCGTCCATCAGGATGACCTCGGGTTCGGTGGCGATCGCCCGGGCGATGCAGAGGCGCTGCTGCTGGCCGCCGGACAGCGCGAGTGCGGACTGCCTGAGCTTGTCCTTGACATCGTTCCACAGGGCGGCGCGCCGGAGGCTCGACTCGACGAGTCCGTCGAGGTCGCCCTTGAACCCGTTCAGCCGCGGGCCGAAGGCGACGTTGTCGTAGATCGATTTGGGGAACGGGTTCGGCTTCTGGAACACCATGCCGATGCGTCGACGGACCTCGACCGGGTCGACGTAGCCGGCGTACAGGTCTTCGTCGTGGAACCGGACCTTGCCCTCGACGCGGGTGTCGGGGATCAGGTCGTTCATCCGGTTCATCGTGCGCAGCAAGGTGGACTTGCCACAGCCGGACGGCCCGATCAGCGCCGTGATGCGGTTGGTCTCGATGTCGATCGAGATGTCCTTCACCGCACGGAAGCCACCGTAGTAGAAGCTCACGCCATCGAGGCGGAGGACCGGCGCGACGTGGCTGGTCGGGATCGGGTCGCCGTCGATCGACGGGCGGACCGAGGTCGTCACGGTGATGGTCTCCGATCGGCGAACGGTGGGCTCGGGCGGCGCGGGTGTCGACAGCATGGTATCTCCGGGTGTTCGGGTCAGGTCGGGGGTGTGCTGCGCGCGGATCGTCACCAGGTGCGGTCGTATCGGTTGCGCAGGAAGATCGCGACGGCGTTGGCCAGGATCGTCACCGCGAGGAGGACGAGGATCGCGGCCGAGGTCAGCGCGCGGAACTCCTCCTGCGGCTTGCGAGCCCAGTCGAACACGATCATCGGCAGGGCGGTATACGGACCGGCGAACAGATCGTCGATGCCGCCGGCCGTCGAGAACGAACCGAGCACCGCGCCGGCCAGGATGAGCGGGGCCGTCTCTCCGAGCGCGCGCGACAAGGCGAGCACGGTGCCGGTCAGGATGCCGGGCGCGGCGGATGGCAGCACGAGTCGGCGGACGACTTGCCAGCGTGATGCACCGATGCCGTAGCCCGCCTCGCGGATGGTGTTCGGGACGGCTCGGATGGCCTCCGCGGAGGTGATGATCACGAGCGGCAGGATGAGCACCGCCAGGGTGAGTCCGCCGGACAGGACGTTGCGCCCGTTGCCGACCCCGAGCGCGGAGAAGAACCCCACGAAGGCGGCCAGACCGAGCAGGCCGTACACCACCGACGGCACACCGGCCAGGTTGCGGATGTTGACATCGATGAAGCGGGTCACGGCATTGGCGGGGGCGTACTCCTCGAGGTAGACCGCGGTCAGGATGCCCACCGGGAACGCGAGCAGGGCGACCATCACGCCGAGCATCGCGGTCCCGACGATGCCCTGGATGACCCCGGCGCGATCGGGTCGGCTCGACAGCGGCGAGGTGAGGAAGTCGCCACCGCGCTCCAGGAAGACCGGCACGCCTCGTTGGAGCTGATCGCCGACGAGCACCGCCAGGATGGCCAGCGTGAACAGCAAGCTGAACAGCAGCACGGCCGTGAACACATAGCCGACGACGTCGACCCGCTTGCCGCGCAGCGAGCGGGCCACGGTCGCGCTGGTGACGGCCTGGGTGGTGGACACCGGTCGGCCCCTAGTACCGCTGCCGCGTGCGACGCACGAACACGTCGCCCAGCAGGTTGAGCCCGAGGGTGATGACGAACAGGAGGAAGCCCAGGAAGAACAGGCTCAGGAAGGCGGAGCTGTCGCCGGTGACGTTGTCGCTGCCGGCTGCCAGCGAGGCCATCGCCCCGGTCAGTGTCTGGCCGGGACCGAGCGGGTCGAGGGTGAACAGCGACCCGGCCGTGGCGCCGGCCGCCAGGGCCACGATCATCGTCTCGCCGACGGCGCGCGAGGCGGCAAGGATGAGCGCGGCGACGACGCCGGACACCGCGGCAGGGAGGACGACGCGGAGCGAGGTCGTGATGCGTCGGGCGCCGAGCCCGTAGGACGCCTCGCGGAGCGACTGCGGCACGGCTCGCATCGCATCCTCCGACACCGAGGCGACCAACGGGATGATGAGGATCCCCACGCCCAGGCCGGCGGCCAGCAGGGTCGACGCCTTCGCATCGGGGAACAGACCGCGCACGACGACCGGGTTGATGATGGTCAGAGCGAAGAAGCCGAGGACCACGCTCGGGATCCCGGCCAGGATCTCGAGCATCGGCTTGACGATCTTGCGCGTGCGCGGCCGGGCGTACTCGGCCAGATAGATCGCGCTGGCGAGGCCGATGGGGGCCGCCACGGCCATGGCGATGAGCGTGACCATGATCGATCCGCCGACGACCGTGGGGATGGAGAACATCCCGCGTCGCGGGAACCAGCCGTCCGCGAACAGCTGCGGCAGCTCGATGCTGCCCAGGAACTGGATCGCCTCGAAGATGAGCGACAGGACGATCCCGGCGCTGACCAGCACCGACAGCCCGGACACGGCGACGAGGACGCCCTTGACGGCGCCCTCGTTGCGGCGGCGGGCAGGCGTACCGCGCAACCGGCTGCCACTCGGCGCCGCGGCGGTCACCCCGTCCTCATCCGTTCGTCCATGTGCGTCACCCTAGCGGACTGGCTCCGAGATGCAGGAACCGGCCAAGCCTTCCGAGCAGGCCCGACCGGTCCCTGGAGGAGGGGAGAGGCAAGGGTTACCGGCCCGCCTCCCAGGCCGACCTGGTCGCGGTCAGGGCATCCGCCGGGAGGTTCACGTAGGGGACCGTCTCGAGAACCGTGGCGATGGTGCCATCGGCCAGGTAGTAGTCCACGTAGGCCCCGATCGCCGGGTTCGCCGCCGCCTTCGCCTTGTTGACGTAGATGTACAGCGAGCGAGCGATCGGATAGCTGCCATCGGAGATCGTCTCGGTGCTCGGCGCGATGCACTCGCCGCCCGGCTCCTTCGCGATCGAGATCTCCTTGACCTTGTCCTTGTTCTCCTCGGCGAAGGCGAAGCCGACCCAGCCGAGTGAGCTGGCCGACCCGCTGATGCCTTCGATGATGGTGTTGTCGTTGGCGCTGGCGACGTAGTCAGGGCGCGTCGTGGCGTCCTGTCCGCGGGCATCGGCGGTCGGCTTGATGACCAGTTCGACGAACGAGTCGAACGTGCCGGACTCCTCGCCCGGGCCGGTGATATCGAGGCTGGCGCTCGGGTACGACACCGTCGAGCCGAGTTCCGTGGCGAGCGCCTGCGCCGCGTTCCAGGTCGTGAAGCCGGTCGACTCGGGACCGATGAGCGAGTACAGGTCGGCGAACGACAGGCACTCGATGGCGCTGTTCTCGGGCGAGGTCATCACGGTGATGCCGTCGTAGGCGATCTGCAGTTCGACGTACTCGATGCCGTTCGCGGCGCACACGTCGGCCTCGCCTTCGGCCTTGATCTTGCGCGACGCGTCGGAGATGTCGGTCTCCCCGGCGCAGAAGCGCTTGAAGCCGTCACCCGTGCCGGGTCCCTCGACGGTGTAGTTGAACTCCGGGTTGGCTTCCTTGAGCAGCTCGGCCACACCGGTCGAGATCGGCTCGACGGTGGACGAGCCCGACACGGCGATGGAGCCGCTGACAGCGGTGGGCGCGTCGGATCCCGCTGCCGGCGCGGAGGCGTCGGGACTCGCACCGGACGGAGGTGCCGCCGTGGTCGTCGTGCCGGTGGCGGTGCAGGCGCCGAGTGCGACCGCGGCCATGAGGGCGGCTGCGGCCAGGCGCTTCGACTGGTTGATCACGCGATGGGTTCCTCCTGGAGCCGGGCCGATCGGTGGCGGCCACGGGCGTGCTCGGACGTGTCGTTTCGTTCGGTACAGGGGGAGCGTCGGACCGGCACATGAACTGCGCGGACGCGCGTCGGTTAATCCGTGTTAACGATCGAGGACGGTGGTGCGCGACGCGCGAGTCTCGCGACGAGTTCGAGACAGGGGGTGGTACCGTTCCGTGCCGCAGGCACCGTCGGCGGGACAGGCAAGGAGGCGCGCCATGGCGAAGGCACCGAAGTCGGGGAGATCGGACAGCGTGGCCGGTTCCTCCGTGTCGGACGACGTCCTGCGGGCGGCGCAGGACCTCATCGCGGCTGCTCGCGCAGCGCCGGAGCCGTTGGCGGATCGCGCCGCCCGCGACCTGGGCAAGCTCGGCCGGAAGCTCGAATCCGCTCGGGCGACCGAGGCGAAGCGCCTGCGCCAGTTGGCCAAGGCGGAGAGCAAGAAGGGGCGCAAAGCCATCGCCAAGCGGCGGCGTCAGGCGGTCCAGGCCGGGGCCGACATCGCGGGCCTGGTCGGCCGGATCGGTGATCGAGCGCGGACGGCAGTCGCCGACGCGGGTGGCGCCGCTGCGGGTGCGGCCCAGGACGTCGCATCGGCGGCCATCGCCGCCGCGTCAGCCGTCTCGCCGGTTCGTGCGCCATCGGTGGCAACCGGTCGCTCACGAGCGGCGCGGGCATCTGCGGGACGTGCCTCGGGGATCGCCGAGAAGCCTCGCCGGGGGCGGGGACGTCCGCCGACGACGTCCGCCGCCGGCCCATCGGCGGTCGGCTCGACGACGGCCCGCCGCGGTCGACCGCGCAAGGAACCCCAGGCGCCTACAACCGCGCCGACGGACGGTGCGGCCGGTGGCGCGGCGGGCGTGTCGGCTGCCGTGCCGGCCCGCCGCGGACGACCCAGGAAGGCGATCGCCACGGCTGCCGATGCCACGGCGACGCCTCGCCGGGCGTCGACGCGCGCGACCGGCGCTTCGGGCAAACAGCGGAGTTCGGCGCCCACGCCCGCGGCGACTTCGGCGGCTGCGGCCGGGAAGCCCGCAACGG
>DASSII010000022.1:0-11830 GCA_035692005.1 Candidatus Limnocylindrales bacterium
GGGACGGACGCCCGTGTTCGTCGCGGTCGACGGAGCTGCGGCCGCCGTTCTTGGGATCGCCGACACGCTCAAGTCCGGATCGCGGGAGGCCGTCTCAACCCTCCGACGAGCGGGGATCCACGTCCTGATGCTGACCGGCGACAACGAGCTGACGGCCGCGGCAATCGGCCGTGAGGTCGGTCTCGATCGTGTGCTCGCGGACGTCCGACCCGACGAGAAGGCGGCCCAGGTCCGGCGGCAGCAGCTGAGCGGGAAGATCGTCGCGATGGTCGGCGACGGCATCAACGACGCACCGGCGCTCGCCCGGGCCGACCTCGGCATCTCCATCGGCAGCGGGACGGACGTCGCGATCGAGGCGTCCGGCATCACCCTGATCGGCGGCGACCCGCGCGCCATCCCGGCCGCGATGGCCCTGTCACGGGCGACGATGGCCGTCATCCGCCAGAACCTGTTCTGGGCATTCGCCTACAACGTCCTGCTCATCCCGGTCGCCATGGGCGTCCTGTTCCCGGCCTTCGGGATCAGCCTGTCACCCGCCCTGGCGGCCGGCGCGATGGCCCTCTCCTCGGTGTCGGTCGTGGCCAACTCTTTGCGGCTGCGTGCGTTCGACGCGCGTCCGGCCGCGGCGCACCGGATCGTCCGTCGCACCGTCGCCGGCCGGTTGCGCGAGGCGTGGTTCCTCGGCGCCATCGGCCTCGCGTCGCTCGCCCTCGCCGGTGGCGTCATGGCCGCGGACCGCAGCATCGAGGCTGGTGCGCACCACGTGGCGGTCACCGTGCGCGACGTCAGCTTCGTGCCCGCCGACGTGCGCATCCGGGCCGGCGAGACGGTCGTCCTGTCATTCACCAACGCGGACCCGGTCTTCCACGACTGGGAGGTCGTCGGTCCGGCCAACGTCGATGCGGGCGCCCGGCCAGGCCAGACCCAGCGCATCCGCTTCACCATCGACGAGCCGGGCACCTACCGCATCGAATGCACGGTCGACGGCCACGCCGAGGCAGGGATGGTCGGCACGCTGGTCGTCGAGGCGGCAGACTGAGGGCTGCATGCCCGACCGCCGACGGATCGCGACCCCCATCGACGCGCGCGACCTGCCCGGCGACTTCGCCCACCGGGTCACGATCGACGTGCGCTTCGCCGACACCGACGCGATGGGCCACGTCAACAACGCGGTCTACCTGACCTACTGCGAGATGGCTCGCATCCGGTACTGGACGGACGTCACCGGCGAGCCGGTGGCCGCCGGCCACGAGGGGGCCGAGAGCCTCATCCTCGCCGAGGCGAGGATCACCTACCGGGCGCCCGTGTATCACACCGAACAGGTGACGGTCGAGACCCGGGCGACGCACATCGGCCGGTCGAGCTTCACGCTCGAGCACCGGCTGACCGCCTGTGCGCCGGACGTCCCGCCGCGGCTCGTCGCGACGAGCGACTCGGTGATGGTTCGCTATGACTACGCCACCGAGCGGCCCGCCCCCCTCAGCGAGGCCGTCGTGGCCGCGATCGAGACGTTCGAGGGTGGGCGGCTTCGATGACCTTCTCGATCGTGGCGCGCGATCCGGACACGGGCGATCTCGGCGTCGCGGTGGCCTCGAAGTTCCTGGCGGTCGGAGCGGTGGTGCCGTGGGCGAAGGCCGGCGTCGGCGCCATCGCCACGCAGGCCTGGGCGAACGTCGCCTACGGTCCGGACGGGCTGACGCGCCTGGCGGGCGGGGCCGATGCCGCCAGCGTCGTCGCCCGGTTGACCGGTGCCGATGCGCAGGCCGACCAGCGCCAGCTCGGCATCGTCGATGCGCGTGGCGGCGCGGCCAGCCATACCGGCGGGGCATGCCTGACGTGGGCCGGCGGCCGGACCGGAGCGGGCGTCGCGGTGCAGGGCAACATCCTCGTCGGCCCGACCGTGGTCGACGACATGCTGGCCGCGTTCGTGTCGTCGACCGGCCCGCTGCCCGGCCGATTGCTGACGGCCCTGGCAGCCGGTGACGCCGCCGGCGGCGACGCGCGAGGTCGCCAGTCGGCGGCCATCCTCGTGGTGCGGGCAGGCGGCGGCTACAGCGGCGGTGACGACCGCTGGATCGACCTGCGCGTCGACGACCATCCCGCGCCCGTTCCCGAGCTCGTCCGCCTGCTCGGCATCTTTCGGCTGCTGTCCGAGCGCCCCGAGCCGGACGACCTGCTGGCGATCGACGGCGACCTCGCGGCCGAATTGCGTCAGCGCCTGGCGCGTGCCGGCTGGGCACCCGGCCGACGGGATGCGTTCGCGATGACCGTCCGCGCATCGATGGACGACGCGGCCCGGGTCGGCACCGCGCGCGACGCCGGGCCGGACTGGGACGCGGCCTGGGACGGAGCGCTGCTCACGTGGATGGGCGTCGCCAACCTCGAGGAACGGACCGCGGCCCGCGGCTGGATCGATCCGCTGGTGCTGGCCGAGCTGCGCTCGGCAACGACCTAGTCGACGACGCGCCTGAGGATGGCGACCGCGTTCTGGCCACCGAAGCCGAAGCCGTCGACGGCCACGGTGTCGACCTTGGCGCGGCGCGCCGTGAGCGGCACGTAGTCGAGGTCACAATCGGGATCGGGCGTGTGCAGGTTGGCGGTCGGCGGGATGACACCGTCGCGGATCGCACCGAGACCGGCCAGCGCGCTGGCGATCCCGGCCGCACCGACGAGGTGGCCGATCATCGACTTGGGCGAACTGATCGCGACCTTGTAGGCGTGCGCCCCGTAGGCAGCCTTGATGGCGCGCGTCTCGGTCACGTCGTTGAGCTGGGTCGCGGTCCCGTGGGCCACGATGTAATCGACCTCGTCGGGCGCGATCGCGGCATCTCGCAAGGCGTTCGTCATGGCCCGCATCTGGCCGCGGCCGGTCGGCTCGGGGGCGCTGATGTGGAAGGCGTCGGCGGTCAGGGCGGCGCCGATGACCTCGGCGATCGGCGTCGCGCCACGCTCGAGGGCGTGCTGCAGCGATTCGACGACGACGACCCCGCCGCCCTCGCCGAGGACGAACCCATCGCGCGTCAGGTCGAACGGCCGCGACGCCGTCTCCGGGGAATCGTTGCGCTTCGAGAGGGCGGTCATGTTGGCCAGCGCCGCGACGCCCATCGGCCAGATGGGCGCCTCGCTGCCACCGGTCAGGACGACATCGCACTCGCCGGCGCGGATGAGTCGCAACGCGTCCTGGAAGGCGATGACCGAGGTCGCGCAAGCGGCCACCTGGGTCATCACCGGCCCGGTCAGGTGGTACTCGATCGACAGCATCGCCGCACCCATCGAGCCCGACAGGGCGGGGACCGCGAAGGGCGACACGAAGCGCGGGCCCTTGCTGTCGTGGACGTGGGTGCCATCGATGATCTGCTCGATGCCGCCACCGCCGGTGTTGACGACGACGCCGACCCGGTCGCGCTGCTCGGGGGTCATCGCCGCGAAGTCGATGCCCGAATCGGCGACCGCTTCCTTGCCCGCGGCCATCGCGAAGTGGATGAAGCGGCTCATCCGGCGGGCCATCTTGGGGTCCATCACGGTATTCGGGTCGAAATCGATCACTTCGGCCGCGATGCGCACCTCGTGGGCGGACGCGTCGAAGCTGCGGATCAGGCGCGTGCCGGTCAGCCCAGCCTGGAGGTTGGCCCAATAGGTCGGGAAGTCGTTGCCGATGGGCATGATCGCGCCGAGTCCGGTGACGACGGCGCGGCGCGCGGGATCGCGTTCAGCCACGGATGGTGGTCAGGTTCGACACGCGCAGGATTGTAGCGACACCGGCCGGGCCGACGATCAGTCGCCGTCGTAGCGCTTGAAGATCACCGCTCCGTTGTGCCCGCCCAGGCCGATGTTGTTGGACAGCGCGTAGCGGATCGGCAGGGCCTGGGTCTCGGGCACGACCCACAGATCGCAGTCGGGGTCGTAGTCGCGATAGTTGATCGTGCCCGGGGCACATTGCTCGGCGACCGACATGACGGTCGCGAACGCCTCGAACGCGCCCGCGGCACCCATCATGTGCCCGGTCATCGACTTCGTCGCACTGATGGCGAGCGACCGTGCGTCGCGTGCCGAGCGGGACCCGAACGTCGTCCAGATCGCCTCGGCCTCGCGCTTGTCGCCGAGCGGCGTGGACGTCCCGTGGGGATTGATGAGGTCGACCTCGTCGGCGGGCACGCCGCGCCGCTCGAGCGCCATCTGCATGGCCCGCGACGAGCCGACACCCGCGTCGATCGGCTGGACCATGTCCCAGCCGTCGGCGGCCGAGCCGTAGCCGACGACCTCGGCGTAGATGTGGGCGCCGCGCGCCTTGGCCAGCTCGAGGTCCTCGAGGAACAGCGAGCCGGCGCCCTCGCCGAGGACGAACCCGTCACGGGTCGCATCGAACGGACGGGATACCGACTGGGGCGCGTCCCCCGGTCGCGGCAGGCCCATCCCACGCATGTTCGAGAACCCGGCATGGGCCACCTCGAGCAGCGGCGCCTCGGTGGAGCCCGAGATCACGGCGATGCAGTCACCGCGACGGATCGCCTCGGCGGCCTCGCCGACGTTGTGCGTCCCGGTCGCGCACGCCGACACCATGCACACGTTGTGGCCGATCGCCCCGGTTTCGATGGCGATCATCCCCGAACAGCTGTCGACCAGCGCGTTGGCGATGAACGTCGGGGCGACGGTGCGTGCGCCCCGCTCGTGGAGGGCGACGTAGTTGTCGATCATCAACTGCTGGCCGCCCGCGCCCGATCCGAAGATCACGCCGACCTCGGTCCGGTTCGCGTCATCGAGCGCAAAGCCCGAGTCGGCGAGCGCCTGCTTGGCCGCGGCGACCCCGAAATGCAGGCTCGATTCACTGCGCCGCACGGCCTTCGAATCCATCCACGCCTTGGCGTCGAAGTCGGTGACCTCGCCGGCCAGCCGCGCTTCGTAGGGCGACGGGTCGAAGTGGGTGATGGTGTCGAGGCCGGAGACCCCGTTGACGAGATTGGACCAGGCAGTGGACTTGTCGTTGCCGACGGGGCTGATGACCCCGAGGCCGGTGACGACGACGCGGCGGTCGTAGTCGGGTCGACGCATGTGCGGATTCCCTCCAGGAGTGGCGGTCAGGCCGGGCTGCCGGCCAGGGCGTTGAGTCGGTCGCTGGTGGCGGGATCGTCGGCGGCGACGAGTTCCGCGTCGGGGGCGATGCGCTTGATCAGCCCGGTCAGCACCTTGCCGGGGCCCATCTCGACGAAGGTCGTGACGCCGGCAGCGGTCATGCGCTCGACCGCGGCGATCCAGTCGACGCCCGCGGTCAGGTGCTCGACCAGTTCGGTCCGCGCCGCGTCGCCCGTCGTGATCGGGTGCGCGTCGGCATTGGCGAGCAGCGTCGTGGTCGGATCCGCGACGTCGATCGTGGCGAGGGCGTCGCGCATCCCGTCCGCGGCTTCGGTCATCAGCGGGGAGTGAGCGGCGACGCTGACTGGCAGGACGATGGCCCGCTTGGCGCCGAGGCCCTTGGCGATCTCTGCGCCCGCCTCGATGGCCGCCCGCTCGCCCGACACGACGACCTGACCGGGGGCGTTGCGGTTGGCGACCACGAACGTGCCATGGCGGGACGCCTCCGCGACCAGCTCGGGGAGGCGTCCATCGTCGAGGCCGATGAGCGCGGCCATCGCGCCGTCGCGACCCTGGCCCGATGCCTGCATGAGCTCGCCACGCCGGCGGACGAGGCGGATGCCGTCCTCGAGCGAGAGCACGCCGGCGGCCACGAAGGCCGAGTACTGGCCCATCGAGTGACCGGCCGCGAAGGCCGGGGTCGGTGCGGGCGCACCGGCTGCCGCCCAGCGGGCGCGCCATGCCTCGACGATCGCGATCGAGGCCGCGAGGATGGCCGGTTGTGCATGTTCGGTCAGGTCGAGCCGATCTGCCGGCCCATCCCATGCCAGGCGGCTGACGGATTCGCCGAGGGCGGCATCGGCGGCGGCCCACACGGCCGCGGCGGCCGGCGAGGACGTGGCGAGATCCCGGCCCATGCCCACCGATTGCGAGCCCTGGCCGGGAAACACGAAGGCGAGGGAAGTCATCGCCGCCAGCGTAGCCGCGCGGGTTGCCGAACCCGACGATTCGCGTGCATGCTTGCATGCATGAGTGAGCCGCGCGCGGGGCGCGCACGGACGACCCGGCCCGCGCCACGGCGGGCCATCGCCCAGCGATTCGAGGCCGACCTGTCGGCGCCGGTGCTGGCAGCCGGCAGCCGGATCTCCAACGTCCGGCAGATCAGCGAACGCGTGGCCATGGGTCGGGCCCTGTGGCGGGAACTGGTCATCGGTTTCGCCAGTCAGCTCGGCGACCTGCGGCTCGGTTTCACCCAGCTCGCCGCGCTGTACGTGCTTGCGGACGGCAGCGCGCTGACGGTCGGCGAGCTCGCCGAGTCGATCAACCGCTCGCCGTCGGCCACCAGCCGACTCGTCGACGGGTTGGTCAAGCGCCGGCTCGTCGAACGCCGGGCGGAGGAGGAGGACCGGCGCCAGAAGATCCTCGGGCTGACCCCGCGCGGACATGCCGTCCTGCGCGTCGTCGATCGGGCACGCGCGGAGCAATTCCTGGGGGCGGTGCGCCCGATGCCGACCGCGGAGCGGGCCATCGTCGCGATGGGGGTCGCGGCGCTGGCCACCCACGCCATCAGCCGGCGCGGCCGGCTCATCCGCGCGGTGCGCGAGGGATGATGCCGGTGGAGTACGGTGTCGCCATCAGGAGGACCACATGTTCCAGCTGCAATCCGAGCTCGGTCTCCGCCTCAAGCACCTACACGACGACGGGACGTGGGCGCAGTTCGAGCGTGTCCGCGGGCATGACGATCCGGCGGAGCACGACCCAGAGCGGGCCTGGGCGGCCGGCCACGTGTATCGCTGCACGCGGTGTGACGAGGAGGTCATCATCACCTCCGACGCCGAGGGCGACCCGGCCGTTTGACGGCCGCTGACCGGTCAGCCGCAGAAGCGGCGAGTGACGTCGTAGAGGACCGGTAGCCCGAACCGCAGGGCCTCGAGCGAGACGCGTTCGTCGACGCCGTGGAAGCGTTCCAGGAATCGCTCATCCGGGTCGAGGCGCAGCGGCGAGAAGCCGTAGGTCGGCGTGCCGACGAGGGCCGTCGCCTTGGCATCCGTGGCGAAGGGTGCCATGACCGGCAGCGGGATCGCGTCGGGGTCGTGATCGCGCAGGGCGCGCACGAGTTCGTCCCACAACGGGCCCTCGGCCGGGGTCTCGACCGGCTCGCCCCAGGCCATCCGCTCGATCGTGCAGGCCGGCAGCAGGTCCGCGCCGATGCGTCGCTCGACGTCGGCTCGCATGGCTGCTTCGGTCGTGCCCGGCAAGAGCCGGCAATCGACCTCGATGACGGCATCGCCGGGGATGACGTTGTATTTCACACCGGCGTCGATGACGTCCGGGCTGAGGGTGTCGCGGATGAGCGCCCGCAAGGCACGCGCGTACATCGGGTCGCACACGGCGTCGATCGCCCGGTCGGCGCGCTCGGGGTCCGTCTCGCCGGCGGCGACGCGCCGCAGGACGGTGGCTGCCTCCGCGGGGAGCGCCGCCGCGGCCGCCTCGAGGAAGCGCTGCGTGACGGGCGTCATCCGGATCGGGCCCGGGATCGCCAGTCGCTCCACGATGCGGGCCGCCAGCACGGCCGCGTTGTCGTCGCGTGGCATCGACCCATGGCCCCACGTCCCGGACACGCGGATGCGGTACGGCGCGAAACCCTTCTCGGCGACCTGGATGGGGTACAGCCGACGACCGCTGACCGTGACCGAGACGCCGCCGCACT
This sequence comes from Candidatus Limnocylindrales bacterium, assembly GCA_035692005.1. Taxonomy (GTDB): domain Bacteria; phylum Chloroflexota; class Limnocylindria; order Limnocylindrales; family CSP1-4; genus SPCO01. The sequence goes on from DASSII010000022.1 coordinate 7,781, forward strand.
CGTTGACCGCTCCTGCGCCGCGAAGCCATTCGGGGCGGTTGGCTGCCAGCCAGCGCGCGCCGTGCGTCGACCCAGCCTCCTCGTCGGCGGCGCAGGTGAACAGCACGTCGCGCCGGAGACCCGGGATCGGCTCGCGCGCGGGGTCGCGTCCGGCCGCGCGCGCCTCACCGACGAGCCGCTCGACGACGCCGAGCTCGAGCGCGACCATGCCCTTCATGTCGACCGCGCCGCGTCCGTAGACGTAGCCGTCGGCGATGTCCGCGGCGAATGGGTCGTGGGTCCAGCGCTCCGGGGGCGCCGGAACGACGTCGAGATGCGACAGCAGCAGGAACGGCTCGCCGCCGGTGCCGTCCCCGTGCAGCCGAACATGGACGGAGCCGCGACCCGGCACCGGCTCGACGATCTCGGGCTCGAGGCCAAGGCCGCGCAGGCGATCGGCGAGATAGTGGGCGGCACGGGTCTCGCCGTCGGGCAGCCCCGGGTCCGGCGGGTTGATCGACGGGATGCGGATGAGGGCCTGCAGGTCGGCGACGACGGCGGCATGCGCGGTCGCCCAGTCCGCGCTGGACACGGCGGCCGACGGCGTCATCCGGGGGCGGCCGGCTGCAGGAGAGCGATGAGCGTGCCGATGACGAACCCGGACGCGACGATCGTGACGACCATCGCGATCAGCAACTTGCCGTAGCGACGTTCCTCGGCCAGGGCAGCATCGGGATCGGGGTCGTCGCCGCCGGCGATGTATGGCGCCTCGAGACCCTTCTCGCGGGCTCGCACCGCGCGCGCCGAGTCGTACGCCTCGGGGTTCGCGGGGAGGGGCGGCCGTGGTCGCGGTGGCGTCTCGGTCACCATCCCATCATGCCCGCTCAGGCGCGCTTGCGCTCCAGGTCGAGGAAGGGCAGGGCGGTCACCGCTGCGGGAACGGGGCTGCGCTGGCCTTCGACCGTCCATTCGACCGCGAGGCGCGCCGTCGGCGTTGCGAGCGGGGCGGGCACCGATGCCAGGGCGATCGCCTGCTTGAGGATCGGGCTCCAGCCCAGCGAGGTCACCTTGCCGACCTGGCGTCCATCGGATCCGAAGACCGGTCGGGGCGACCGATCGACCAGTGGCGAGATGGCGGGCGGGATGCCATGGGCGTCGTACAGGCCCTCGATGGCATGCCAGTCGAGCGTGAGGCCGACCAATCGCCGGGCCGGCCCGCCCCGGCGGCGCTCGTCGAGGAGCGCCCGGCGGCCCACGAAGTCCGCCGCCTCGAGGTCGACCAGCCGTTCCAGGCCGATCTCGCCCGGGCTGAAGTTCTGGTCCGGGTTCATCGCATGGCGGGCGGACGTGTAGTCGACCTCCAGCAGGACCAATCCGGCCTCGAGACGAACCACGTCGAGCGCCAGCATCCCGGCCGGGCGGATCGCCCGGTCGTGGCCTGCCGCGACGAGCCGGTCCCAGACCGCCGGCGCATCGGCCGCCGGGATCCACAGCTCGTAGCCGAGGTCACCGGTGTAGCCGGTCCGGGACACGTCGATGGCGATCCGGCGTCGGCCGACCCGGATCGTCGCCGCACGACGCCGGAAGTAGCGCAGATCGGCGAAGGAGCTGCCCGCGGCCGCCTCGAGGACCTCGCGACTGAACGGCCCCTGCAGCGCGATCGCGGCCAGGGCCTCGGTGTCGTCCTCGATCACGACGTCCAGACCGGCGGCGTTCTGGGTGAGCCAGCGGTACTGCGGGTCGGCGGCCGTCCAACGGTAGGCGTCGTCGGCCAGTCGGTGGACGGTGCCGTCGTCGACGACCTTGCCGTGCTCGTCGCACCACGGCGTATAGACGACCTGGCCGACCGCGATCTTCGTCGCGTCGCGAGTGATGACCCGATCGACCAGACGCGTCGCGTCCGGGCCGCTGACGCGGTACTTGTAGAGGGGACTCACATCGATCAGGGCGGCCGCTTCGCGGATGGCGTTGTACTCGATGTCGTGCGCGTCGGCGTACACCGACGAGGCGAGATAGCCCGACCACTCGCGCCACTGCAGCTTGCGGTTGAGGGGCGCTGTCCGCGAATGGAGCGCGGTCCCGACACTCACGCTGGTTCCTCCGTAGGCCGGTCACGGCCGATGCCCGTCCGGCCCGCCCACGCTGCGCAACGACCGGCGCGTCAGACGCGACGTACGATACAGTGCATCGATCCTATGCAGGTTGCATAACCGGCAGGCGAGACGCCCGGCGCCGGTGTCGAGGAGGATGCAGCGTGACCCGCCGCTACGATGCGGTCATCATCGGGGGCGGACACAACGGCCTCATCGCCGCGGCCTACCTCGCCCGGGCGGGACGCCGCGTCGTGGTCCTCGAGCGACGACACGTGCTTGGTGGCGCGGCGGTCACCGAGGAGATCGTGCCGGGCTTCCGGTTCTCGGTCGCCAGCTATGTCGTGAGCCTCCTGCGCCCGGAGATCATCCGCGAGCTGCGCCTCCCGGAGTTCGGCCTCGACATCCTGCCCCTCGACGGGACGTTCACGCCGCTGCCCACGGGCGCTGGCCCGCGGACGGGTGGCGGCGACTACCTGTGGCGCGTCAACGACCACGGTCGGACCGTCCGGGAGTTGCGCCGCTGGTCGCTGCGCGATGCGGAGGCGTACGAGGAGTACGGCCAGCTCATGGTCGAGATGGCCCGCTTCATCAAGCCCATCCTCGGGATCGTCCCAGGCGACCCGACCGACCTCGATCCGCGCCCGATGCTCCCGCTCGCGGCGCTCGCCCGCAGCTTCGGGCGGCTGAGCCAGCGACAACAGGCGGTGTTCGTCCAGTTGATGACGATGAGCGCCGCGGACTTCCTCGACCAGTGGTTCGAGACCGACCCGCTCAAGGCGACGATGGCGGCGTCGGGCATCATCGGGACCTACCAGGGGATCCGCTCACCGGGGACCGCGTACGTCCTGCTCCACCACTACATGGGCGAGATCGACGGGGCGTTCCGGGCGTGGGGCATCCCCAAGGGCGGGACCGGCGGCGTGTCGCTGGCGATCGCCCGGTCGGCCGCCGCCCTCGGGGCGGAGATCCGGACGGAGGCACCGGTCGCCCGGATCCGCACGACCGACGGGCGAGCGACCGGTGTCGTCCTCGACGACGGCGAGGAGATCGACGCGGCGACCGTCCTCAGCTCCGTCGACGCCCGGCTCACCTTCCTGGATCTGCTCGAACCGGGCACCCTCGACCCGGCCTTCGAGGACGATGTCCGCCGGTTCAAGTTCCGCGGGTCGTCCGGCAAGGTCAACCTCGCGGTGGATGGCCTGCCGGACTTCCGCTGCCTGCCCGGCGAGGGCGAGCACCTCCGCGGGGCGATCTCGTTCTCGCCCTCGATGGACGACATGGAGCGCGCCTACGACGATGCGAAGTACGGCCACTGGAGCCGTCGGCCGTACATCGACATGATCATCCCGACCCTGGTCGATCCGGCGATGGCCCCGCCCGGCAAGCACGTCATCAGCTGCTTCGTCCAGTACGCGCCGTACAAGCTCGACCCAGCGCTCGGGACGTGGGATGACCAGCGCGACGCATTCGGGGACGCGGTCATCGACCGGATCGCCGAGTTCGCCCCGAACATCCGCGACATCATCGTCGGCCGGCAGGTGCTGACGCCGCTCGACATCGAGCGGACGATCGGCCTCTCGGAGGGCAACATCTTCCAGGGCGAGTTGTCGCTCGAGCAGCTCTTCTTCAATCGCCCGGTTCCCGGCTATGCCCGGTTCCGGACGCCGATCGACGGCCTGTGGCTGAGCGGGTCGTCGACCCATCCCGGTGGCGGCCTGATGGGCGCGAACGGCCGCCTGGCGGCGCTCGAGGTGCTCAAGTCGCGCGATCGGCGGGTCGCCTGATGATGCCCCAGCCCGATCACGACGCGATCGTCGTCGGTGGCGGCCACAACGGCCTGACCGCGGCGGCCTACCTGGCGCGTGCCGGCCGGTCCGTACTGGTCGTCGAGTCACGCGACCGGCTCGGTGGGGCGACCGACACGATGGAGCTGGCGCCCGGCGTGCGGATCCCCGCCGTCGCCCAGACCGTCGGCCGG
>DASSII010000023.1:0-2907 GCA_035692005.1 Candidatus Limnocylindrales bacterium
TAGATCTCGCGCGCCGTGGCGATGTCGCCCTGCATCGCTCGCAGGTGGGCGCTGGCGCGCAGGATGATGGCCTCGGCCCGGCGGTCTCCCTCCGCCCGCGTCAGCAACTCCTCGCAGCGGGCCAGCGCCTCGGGAACGGGCAGCGGCCCGAGCCGTGCCGTGAAGGCCAAAGCGGGCAGACCGCGGATCTCCATCAGCCGGTCACCAGACGTGCGGGCGTGGTCGAGCATCGCGGCGGCCGTCTGCTCGGCGGCGCCCCAACGCGTGGCGGCCATCTCGATATAGGTCAACAGGCGCCAGGCCCGGGCCAGTCCGGCCTCCTCGCCGGCTTCCGCGAGGACCGGCATCAGCTCGCGCACCTGGGTGGCGACCCCGGCGTCACTGCCGGCGGCATCGGTGCTGTAGCGCAGGCGCAGCATCTCGATCCGGCCGATCGCTTCGAGCGCCTCCTCGCCGATCGCACGGGCCGCCTCGATCGCTTCGTCGAGCAACGTGCGGGCGGCAGCGAACTCGCCGAGCTCGACCCTGGCCTCGCCCGTCCGCACCAACAGCCAGGGGCGCATCGGATGGTCCGCCGGGAGCACCGCTGCTGCCCGCCCCAGCAGGCTCGCCGCGGCGGGCATGTCGCCACGCTCGATCGCCCGCGAGCCGGCCGATCCCAACCGCTCGGCAGCGCGGAGCCCGAGGCTGACGCCGTGCTCGTCGAGTGGGCCGAGCTGGGTCCGGTAGCGATATGCCTGCTCGAGGTGGTAGCCGAGGATCTCCTCGAACTCGGTCGTTCGGCCGCGACGCGCATTGACCTCGTCGGCCCATTCCACGAACCGCTCGTGGAGCACCGCCCGCGAGCGCTTCAGCAGCCCCTGGTACGCGGCGTCGCGGATGAGGATGTGGTGGAAGCGATAGACGCGTTCGTCGTCGGTCGGATCGGTCGGCGGGTGGACCAGTTCCCGACGGGCGAGGGCGTCGAGCTGGACCGTGACGGTCTCCCGCATGGCGTCCGGCGCGAGGGCCTCGAGGGCATCCTCCGGGAACGCCAGCCCGATGACCGAGGCCGGCTCGACGACCGACCGTTCGTCGGCCGGGAGTGCGTCGAGCCGCGCGGCGAGCAGCGCATGGATGGTCGGCGGGATGGCGATGTCGGACAGGTCGGCGGTCGCGACCCAGCCGTCCGGTCCGCGGCGCAGCCGGCCGTTGTCGATGAGCATCGACAGGAGCTGCTCCACGAACAACGGATTGCCCTCGGCGGCGCTCACGATGCGGGCCTGGGCGTCGGCGGCCAGCCCGGCCTGTCCGAGCAGGTTCTCGATGATCTGCGCGGAGTCGGCGTCGGATAACGGCCGGAGCACGATTCGGGTGGCCCGCGGTCCCTCGCTGCGTCCCGCCTGGCTCTCGAGGAGCTCGCCGCGGGCGGTGCACAGGACGACGAGCCGCAGCTCGTCGCTCTCGACGAGATGGTCGACGAGGTCGAGGAACGTGGGCTCGGCCCAGTGGATGTCGTCGAACAGGACCACGAGCGGTCGGCGGGCCGCGTTGAGCTCGAAGAACCGGCGGATTCCCCAGAACAGCTCACCGACCTGGTACGAGTCGGTCGACAGGCCCATGATCGAGCCGACCCGCTCGGCCACATCGTCGTCGTCGCCGGCCGCCGTCAGGACCTTGCGGCGGGCCGCGTCGGGATCGTCGTCGTCGCGGATCCCGGCCGCTTCCTGGATCGCCTCGATGAGCGGCCAGAAGGTGATGCCATCGCCGTACGGCAGACAGCGGCCATGCAGCACCGTGGCCGACGCCCCGGCCTCCTCGAGGAATTCGTGCGTCAGGCGGGTCTTGCCCACCCCGGCCTCACCGATGACGGTCACGGCATGCGGATGGGCCGTGGCCAGCACGGTCGCCAGGGTCGTCCGGAGGATCGCGGTCTCGACCTCACGACCGACCATCGGCGCTTCGTCGCGGCGGCCGCTGTCGCGTCGCGCGCGGGTGGCCAGGAGTCGATACGCCGGGACCGGTTCGGCCTTGCCCTTGAGCGTCAGCGGCTCGACCGCCTCGACCTCAACGTCGTCGCGGATGAGCCGGTAGGTCAGGTCTCCGATCAGGACTTCGCGCGGGCCCGCGGCCTGCTCGAGCCGGGCCGCGACGTTGACCGCGTCGCCGGTGACCAGCCGCTGGCCGAGGCTCGCATCACCGGCCACGACCTCGCCGGTGTTCACCCCGATGTGGCTGTGCAGGGTGATGTTCCAATCGGCGCCGAACCGGGCGTCGAGCGCCGGCATCGCGGCCTGCATGTCCAGCGCTGCGCGCGCGGCGCGAAGCCCATCGTCCTCGTGGCGGACCGGCAGACCGAACACCGCCATCACTGCGTCGCCGATGAACTTCTCGACGGTCGCGCCGTGCGATTCGAGGATCGCCCGCATCGCCTCGAAGTAGGTCGACATGACCGCGCGCATCGCTTCGGGTGTCGGAATGGTGTCGGTGGTGCTTGTCGCCCGCGGATCGGCGAAGACGATGGTGACGGTCTTGCGGCTCTCCCGGGTGACCCCGGTCCCGGCCGCGCCCCCATGGCCGGCGACCGCCGACACGGCCGCCGCAGCGTCGACCGCGACGAGCCGAAACGCCGTCACGTCCCGATCCATGCCCTTCGGGGTGAACGGCTCGACCGGCTCGAGGGTCGCGGCAGCCCCGACGGCCGCCGCCGTCGACTCGTGGACGAGGACCTCCATCGCCGGGGCCCCCTGCTCCATGGCCGTCGCCAATTGGAGCGCGGGACCGGTCAGGACGTGCTGCCCGGCCGACGCTTCGCCGACGACGACATCCCCGGTCGCGACACCCGTCCGGGTCGTCAGTCGGACGCCCCACTCACGCTCGAGCTCGTCATTGAGCGTCGCCAACGCCTGCTGGGTCGCGGCGGCCGCC
>DASSII010000024.1:0-10312 GCA_035692005.1 Candidatus Limnocylindrales bacterium
CATGGCGATGGTGCTGATCACGACTTCATTGCGCGATCAGCTATCGACGATGAGCTCCTGGCTCAAGTGGCCGTAGTCGCACTGTATGGGGCCGACCCTAGGACGCGAGGGAAGTTCTTCGCGGATGTGATCGGCCGGTACCCGGGCAGTCGGCGTCTGGTCGACAAGGTTAAGGGTCTTTCGAACATTCGGTGGCCTGTCTTCAAGACGTGACAGACATAACTCACCTTATCGGAAGCGGCTCTGCCACCTCGGCGCGCCCTTTACGGACTATCTGAGCGAGGCCGGCCGCAGGACTTCGACGATCCCCCTGGCACCGCGCTCGAGTCGAGCATCCGTCGTCAGGAGCGGACACTCCAGACGCCGGGCCAGGACCACATACTCGGCGTCATAGGTCTTGGCCCATCCGAGTGACCGCGCGAGGTCGAGCGCCTCGCGGCGGTGCGTGCTCCCGTCGTCGATGATCCCCACGCGGAGCGCTTCGAGGCGTTCGAAGATCGCGTCGCCGATCGATGGAGGGATGTCACCCCGATAGATGGCCGCGGACAACGCCGACGTGCGTTCGGACGGGAAGTTCGGCGGCGCGACCCACACGTATGGTTCGATCGCCGCCAGCAGGCGCGTCGCGGACGCCATGTGCAGCGCAGCGCTCGCGTCGATCACGAGCTCGCCGCCGCTCAACGTTCGGAACGCTGCTGCCGCACGATCGACGTCCAGTCGGGCATCGGTCCGCCCCAGAACGTCTCGTGCCACTCCGGCGGGAGCGGCAGCGTCTCCTCGGGATCCCGCAGGATGGCCTCGAGGTCCTCCTCGGCAAGGATGTGCTGCGTCCCGACCTTGTGCGCGCGGAGCTTGCCCTCACGGATCCAGCGACGGATCGTCTCCGGGTTGCGCCCGGCGCGTCTGGCGGCTTCTGGGACGGTCATCATCGTTGTTGCATACTACAACATGACTGGGCCCGGTCAAGCTCACCCGCCGCAGGCCAGCGCGAAGTAGATCGGGATATCGAGTCCGATGTGGATCGCGATCGGGATGAGCAGTGACCCGGTGCGGACCGCGATGAGGCCGGCCAGCAGCCCGCCGAGGCCCATCGCCAGCATCAGCGGCAGCTGCAGCCCGACGACGTCGGTGCCCGAGTGGGCCAGGCCGAATACGACGGCCTGGCCGACGAGCGCCGGCCCGAGGCCCATCACCTTGGCCGACCAGCCGAGTAGTGCGCCGCGATAGATCAGCTCCTCCATGACCCCGTTGGCGACGGCGAACACGAGCGCCGGCGCGATCGCCCCGAGGGCCAGGGTGTAGCCGACGTCCCCGAAGAACGGCCGCGCGAGGAACGGCCCGATGAGCAGCGCGACCGGTCCGGTCACGACGAATCCGAGGGCCGCCCAACCGATCCAGCGGCGCGCCGGCCAACGGAGCCACAGCGAACCGGTCGTCGCCTTGAGCACGACCGCCGCTGCCGCGAGCGCGAGCAGCACGACCACGGCCTCGAGCGCCCGCCACGTCGCGACCGGCGACGCCGGATCCGCGCAGTCGCCGAGACCGGCGGCCGCGGCCGGTGCCGGGAGCGTCCCCCAGAACAGGCTGAGAGCGACCGGGACCGCGGCAGCCCAGGCCCAGCGCACCGGCGCACGCCGGCTGACCGCGACCGCCGCCCCGACCCCGACCAGGCCCACGACCACGAGTCGAAAGGCCGGCTCGATCGCGGCCAGACCGACCAGCGCCAACGGGACGATCGAGCGCAGCAGATCGGCCGGATCCGTCGGCAGACCACGTCGAGCGGCGGTCACCACCCCTCCCCCGCCAGGTCAGCCATCCACCGGCAGGAGCGCGCGGGGAGTCCGTCAGACATTGCTGCCGGTGACGATGACGAGGGCAGCGCCATCGATCGGCGGGTCGAGGAGCAGGCCCGCCCACGACGCCGCCGCGGCGCCCTCGACCGTGACCCCGAGCGCGTCGGTCAGTTCGGCCTGGGCGGCGTGCAGCACCGCCTCCGGCACCGTCCGCATCTCGTCGACGCGACCGGCCATCAGCTCGACGGCGCGCGGGATGGCGATCCGCGAGGCGATGCCGTCGGCGTACGTGTCCGCCCGCGGCGTATCGATCGGCCGCCCGGCCGCGAAGCTTCGGGTCATCGCCGGGGCGCCCTCAGCCTGGATCCCGACCACGCGACAGCCGGGCAGGGCGTGACGGAGCCACGAGCCGACGCCATCGACCAGCGCCCCGTTGCCGACCGGCACGGACGCGACGGTCAGCGGCGGCAGGGCGCCGACCTCGATCGCATCGCTGAGCTCGACCGCCAGCGTGGCGGCCCCGGTCGCGATCCGGACGTCGTGGCCATCGACCAGCAGCTCGGCGTCATGCGCCGCGCCGTACCCCTCGGATGCGGTCCGCGCCTCGTCGAAATCCTCGCCCGCTTCGATGACCGTCGCGCCGAGCGCGCGCATCCGGGCGACCTTGGCCCGGTTGGCGTTGCGCGACGTGAACACGACCGCCGGCACCCCGAGCGCCCGCGCCGCGTAGGCGACGCCCTGGCCGAAGTTGCCCGCCGACGCGACCACGACCGGGCGCTCGGGGCCGATCCTCCCCTCCCCCGCCAGCGCGTGCACGGCCACCCACGTGCCGCGACCCTTGAACGAGCGGATCGGATTGACCGTCTCGACCTTGACCACGACGGGCACACCGAGTCGGGCGCTCAGGCCGTCGTGGACGAACTGCGGCGAGCCGGTGAACACCGGATCGATGGTGCCCAGCGCGGCGCGGATCGATGCCGCGGACAGCTCGGGGACGTCGACCATGGGGGATCCGGCCATCGGCCGATGATGCCACGCCCGACGGGCGGCCGGTCAGGGCCCGAGCGGCGGCAGGAGCGGGTCGAGGTAGGGCGCCAGGGCTGCGGCGAACGGGGTCGTCATGTGGTGGCCGTCGCGGTAGATGAGCACGCGCCCGATGACGACCGGGCACGGATCGGACGGGCACAGCCACCGACTCGGATCGATGAACGTCGCTCCGGCACGTTCGGCGACGCGGCGCTCGGTCGCGGTCCGGGCGGGTCCGAGGGCCTTGGACGCGGGCGTGGCGCAGGCCAGCGCGTCGTCGAGGTGGTCCGACAGGCAGACCGGCGGGTCGCCCGTCGGGTTCGGGGTGTCACCGATGACGACCACCCGCCTGGCAGCGGTCGCGATGGCCGTGATCGACCGCCGCAGCCCAGCCGCCCACAGGTCGTCGCGCGTCGTCGAGGGGACCTGCGCCCCATCCACCAGCAGCTGGCCGGCCCGACTGTCGGACAGGACGACCAGGTCCGGCCGGTCCGCCCGGATGCGTTCGAGGACGGCCGAGCGCCATGTCGCACATTCGGTGTACTCGCGCTTGAGGGTCGTGTGGTAGACGGGCAGGTCGGCGACCGGGCAGGCGGACTTGGTCAGCGACACCAGCCGCCAGTCGTGCTCACGTGCCAGTCGCTCGAGCGTCGGGAACCATTGGGCGGCGTGCGAATCCCCGATGAGGAACACGGTGCGGCTCGAGTCGGTCGCACCGAACGCGCAAGTGCCGGGTTTCGTCTCGCCCGATTCGGCATGGCAGCCCTGGTCGTACACGACCGGGATGTCGTCGCGCACGCTGGCGAGCGACGGCACCAGGTTGGCGGGCACCGGCCCCGCCGGACTCGGGGGCAGCGTCGGGCTCGGGCCGACCGTGGCCGAGGGCCCGGGAGGCGTCGACGCCGTCGGCGGCGCCAGGCTGGGCAGGATCACTTCGACCGGCGTGCGCGCCTCCGCCACGGTCGCCGGCGCGACGACCCGTCCGGAACCGAGCGCGACGGCGGCGACGACGACACTCAGGGCCCCGGCCAGGGCGAGCTGGCGGCTCGGCCGCAGGACCGCCAGCCCGCCACCGCGGATCGGGTCCTCGATCCAGCGTCGGCTGGCGGCCGCCAGCACGAACGTCAGGCCAAGGAGGGCCAAGCGCACGACCCCCGCAACGGTGCGCCGAGCGCGGCTGCCGGCAGGACGAGCAGCGGCCAGTGCCACAGGTACAGCGAGTACGAGATGTCGCCGATCCACTGCATCGGCGGCAACGCGAGCAGCCGCGAGATCGGCCCGAGCGGCTGGCGGATGCCGCCGGCGATGACGAGCGCCCCACCACCCACCGGCAGCAGCGCGGCAGTGCCGGGGAACGGTGTGTCGAGCCCGAGCGTGACCCCGCCCAGGACGATGAGGACCAGCCCAAGCCCGACCGATGCCGTGGCGATCGGCGCCGGCAGCCGGGCGAGTCGCCCGACGGCGAGGGCCAACGCCGCCCCGACCGCCAGCTCCCAGGCGCGGGCCGGCAGCAGGAAGAACGCGAGCGGAGCCTCGCTCGAGGTCCATACCAGCGACAGTGCCATCGAGCCGACCGCGACCGCGACGACCGCGATCGCGATCCGCCGAAGGTCGGCCCGTCGACTGGCCGCGAACAGCAGCAGCGCCGGCCAGAACAGGTAGAACTGCTCCTCGACCCCGAGCGACCAGAAATGGAGCAGCGGCGATGGGTCGAGCTCGGCCTGGAGGTAATCGGTCGCCTGCGCCGCGAACCGGATGTTGCTCAGGTAGACGGCCGCAGCGGCCCCATCGCCCGCGACATCGACCACCCGCAGCGGCGGCAACAGGATCGCCGAGGCGACGACCGTCGCGACGATGACGACGAGGGCCGCCGGCAGCAGCCGCCGCGCGCGCCGGGCGTAGAACGCGGGCAGCGATACGGTCCCGGTCGCGCGCAGCTCGCGGACGATGAGCCCGGTGATGAGGAAGCCCGACACGACGAAGAAGACATCGACGCCGATGTAGCCGCCCGGCATGCCCGGGATCCGCGCGTGGTAGGCGAGGACCAGCAGGACCGCGACGGCCCGCAATCCCTGGATGTCGGGGCGGAACCCGCCGGCGGCGTGCTGCGGGGTCGGGCGTGACACGTCGAGCATGGTACCCGGCATCGACGGTCGGGCCCGGCGGACGCCGTCGTGGACACACGAAAACGCCCGAAGGAACCTCGATCACTAGATGGCCCAACCAATGTAAACACCGGTCAGATCACTAGATGTCCGTGGCCCCTTCAGGCAAGACCTACTGTACGCGAGGGCCCATTGCGGCGACAACCCACTTATCCACGAGATTCATCGCAGATGTGCGTTTCCGACGGCGGTTGTCCACGGGCTGTCCACGGTCAGGCCTCCAGCGGCCAGCCGACCGCGCCGGGCAACACCGGCACGCCACCCGGGTCGAGGTGGACCGCGACGCCGGCCGACCCATCGGCCCCCTGCAGCCGCCAGTCCGACTGGCCGATGCGGGCGATGGTCCAGCGCCCTGGGCGCGGATCCAGCGCGTCGTCGATCCACACGACATCGAGCGCTGCCGTGCCGCCCACGGCGATGTGGGGCACCTGCCGCCAGACCACGACCGTGGCCGCGGCCGGCGAGCCCGCCACGAGGAGCTCGTGCGCCGCGCTCCACTCAAGCGCCAGGTGACGGACGCCGGCGTCACCGACGACGTTGCCGTGCAGCGCCGACTGGTCGGCTTCGGGGTGCAGGGTCAGCAGCCCGGCCGCGGTGGTCAGTTCGAGGCGCGCGGGCCGGCCAGTGGCGGACACCTCGAGCAGGACCGAGCGGAGCAGCCGTCCATCGCGCGTGACTGCCTCTCGCCAACGGGTCCCGCGCGCCCCCTCCGCCGACGTCCAGGTGATCGCTTCCCCGCTCGGCAGCGTCGCCTGGCCACCGATCCGGCGCGGCGCCATCGGCCGGCTCAGGTCGTCGGTGGGCGCGCGCTGGCCGGAGCGGCGGCGGTCGTTGGCACGGCATCGCGGCCGTTGCCGGTCCCGTCCCCGCCATCCATCGCGTCCGCCCAGTGCTCGGCGACGGCGGCCAGCTCGCCGGCCAGCGACGGCGCGACGCGACCGTGGATACGCACATCGCGCTCGCCGTACTCGATGTCCACGGTCCCACGCTCGCGCACGCGGGCGAGCAGCTCGCCGGCCGCGTACGGGATGCGCACGTCGACCTCGACCCACAGGGAGGCCAGGATGGCGGCCATCTCCGCCCGCAGGGCGTCCATGCCGAAGCCCGTCAGCGCCGACACCAGCACCGCCCCGGCGATGACCGGCGCCGTGCCGGAGCCATCGAGCGCGGCCCGTTCGACGAGATCCGCCTTGTTGAGCACGAGCAGTCGCGGTTTGTCGCCGGCGCCGAGCTCGTCGAGGACCGTCTGGACCGTCGCGCGGTGCTCCTCGATGTGGGCATCGGCCGCGTCCACGACCTCGAGCAGGACGTCGGCCCGGTTGACCTCCTCGAGCGTGGCCCGGAAGGCGTCGACCAGCTGGTGGGGGAGCTTGTGGATGAACCCCACGGTGTCGGTGACGATGGCCGTCTGGCCATCACCGAGCTTGACCTGGCGGCTGGTCGGGTCGAGCGTGGCGAACAGCTTGTCCTCGGCCCGGGCGACCTCCGCGCCGACGAGCGTATTGAGCAGGGTGGACTTGCCCGCGTTCGTGTAGCCGACGATGCCGATCGTCGGCCACAACCGACGGTCGCGCCCGCGGGCGGCCGTCGAGCGCTGCTGGCGGACCTGTTCGACGCGTTCCTTCATCTTGGCGATGCGGGTGCGGATGATCCGCCGGTCCGTCTCGAGCTGGCTCTCGCCGGGTCCGCGCGAGCCGATGCCGCCCTGGGTGCGCGACAGGTGGGTCCACAGCTTCGTCAGGCGGGGCAGCTGGTACTCGAGCTGGGCGAGCTCCACCTGGAGGCGCCCCTCGTGGGTCTGGGCGTGCAACGCGAAGATGTCGAGGATGAGCCGGCTGCGGTCGATGACCTTGACCCGGAGCAGCTCCTCGAGGGCGCGCTGCTGGGCCGGCGACAGCTCGTCGTCGGCGACGAGGAGATCGAAGCCGGTCTCGCGCTTGGCCGCGGCGAGGTCCTCGGCCTTGCCCTTGCCGATGTACCAGTTCGGGTCGACGTGGCGGCGGTTCTGCCACTCGGCGCCCACGACCTCGGCCCCCGCTGTGGTCGCGAGGTTCGCGAGCTCGGCGAGGGAATCCTGGGCGGTCCAGCCGTCGCCGGCGCCGGTGTCGACGGCGACGAGGAAGGCCTTCTCGATGGGCGTCTCGAGATCGATCAGTCGAGGGGGCATGGGCGTGCAGGATAGCGCGATGGTCCCATCGGGGCCCGCTGAGCGACCCATCCGTCCCATATCGACGGCCGCGCGTCGTCGCGACCATCGGTGCCGTGCCGCACCACCCCTCCCCCGCCATGCCCATCGGCTGGCTGCGCGCGACCCTGCCGGGTCGCGATCTGCCCGTGCCGGAGTCCCGTGCCCGCCGAGCGGCCATCCGGGCCGTCGCCCTGGTCGCGCTGGCGGTGACCAGCGTCTACCTGGTCTGGCGGGCGACCTCGACCATCGCCCTCGACGTGTGGTGGTTGTCGATCCCGTTGTTCCTGCTCGAGGTGCACGCCGCGCTCGGGCTCGGCCTGTTCACGTTCTCGCTGTGGGACGTGGACCGGTTGCCGGCCAGCCACCCGGTCGACACGCCGGCGGGCCGGGTCGCGGTCCTGATCCCGACCTACAACGAGGGTCTCGAGGTGCTCATGCCGACCGTGGCCGCGGCGATGGCCATGCACGTCGAGCACGAGACCTGGGTGCTCGACGACGGCGATCGACCTGCGGTGGCGCAGCTGGCCGAAGAGCTCGGCGCCCGCTGCCTCACCCGCCCGACCCATGAGCACGCCAAGGCCGGCAACCTGAACCATGCCCTGACCATCGTCGACGCCGATCACATCGCGGTGCTCGACGCCGACCACGTCGCCACGCCCGACTTCCTGACCCGCACGCTCGGCTACTTCGACGATCCTGGCGTGGCCCTCGTGCAGACCCCGCAGGAGTTCTACAACGTCGATTCGTTCGAGCACGAGGCCGGTGGCGTCAACCAGGCGGCGAGTGGCGCCCCGGCCGATGCCGGCCAGCGGTTCCACGAGCAGGTGCTCTTCTACCGGATCCTGCAGCCCGGCAAGAACCGGTGGGGCGGCGCGTTCTGGTGTGGCACCGGGGCTGTCATTCGTGTCGCGGCCCTGCGCGACGTGGGCGGCGTGGCGACCGACACCATCACCGAGGACATCCACACCACCATCCGCCTGCACCGCCGTGGCTGGCGGACCGTCTACCACAACGAGGTCCTGGCACGCGGTCTGGCCGCCTCCGATGCGGCGACCTACCAGCTGCAGCGCCATCGCTGGGGCACCGGCGCGATGCAGGTCCTGCGGACCGAGAACCCGCTGGTCGTGACCGGCCTGACCGTGCCGCAGCGGCTGACCTACGCCGCAACGCTGCTTGGCTGGTTCGACGCTTGGCGCTCACTCGGCTACCTGCTGCTGCCGGCGATCGTCGTGTTGACCGGTGCCGTGCCGATCGCGACCGATCCGGCCACGTTCGCGATCGCCTTCGGTTCGACCTTCCTGCTCGGGCAGCTGTCCTTGCGCGTCCTGTCCCGGGGCTGCCACCGGCCGGTGCTGTCGATCCTGTTCGAGTTCGTGCGGATGACGCCCAACCTCCTCGCCACGCTCACGCTGGTGTCCGGCCGACGGGCGCGATTCGCGGTCACGCCGAAAGGCCGGACGGCCGACAGCCGGCGCCTGGGCCATGTCCCGCGACCGCTGACGGCGGTCCTCGGACTGTCGGTGGTGGCCATCGCCTGGTATGCCCTGACGCTGCTCGGGGCGACGCCGACCGTGTACGCCATCCCGTGGGCGGTCCACGCGGCCGTCGGCTGGATGCTCGTCAACGTCGTCCTGGTCTGGCTCGCCATCCGGCGGGTCCGGGCGGCTCGCTACGCTCCGGAACGGCGAGCCAGCGTCCGTTTCCGGACCGATATGGCCGGACGCCTCGACGGCATCGAAGCGTGGGTTCGCGACCTGTCGCTGACCGGGGCCCGGGTCGAGGTCCCCGGGCTCGGGACGGTCGCGGCAGCCGGCCGGCTCATCGTCGACGCCGGGGCCGCGACGCCGATCGAGCTGACCGGCACGACGCGCGCCAGCTGGCTCGATGGTGACGGCCGGGCGATGGTCGGCTTCGAGTTCGACGAGGGCCAGATCGAGGCCCGCACGCGTCTGGCCCAGGCCCTCTTCGACACGGGCCCGACCGAGGCTCGGCCCGCCCGGCCGACCATGGGACCGGCCATCGTGAGGCGGGTCAGGCGACCGAGCGCCGCCTGACCGTCGGCGGGGTCGCCGCGAGCGCGTCGGCCTCCATCGTTCCCCGCTGATGCGTGTGCAATCCCGTTCCGGCGTACCCTCGATGGACCCTAGGAGGTGCCGCCATGTCCGGATCCCGTCAGCCGTCCCATCCACCGAAGCTCGATGCCGCCGACATCGCCATGCTCGAGGAGATCCAGACGCTCCAGGGCGAGGAGCTGCCGATGGATCAGGACGCCGTCCTCGAACCCGATGAGATCGAGGGTCGGCGGCGGCTCACGCGCACCGAGCTCGACGGCGGCGCGACCGAGCCCGACCTGGAGCTGCTCGGGGGCCAAACGGCCGCGCTGGACGGTCTCGCCCTCGACGACCTGCGCACGGGCGAGACCGACGATCCGAAGGTCGCCGCCGAGGAAGGCCTGAGCTACGTCCCTCCGATCGACCCGCCCGTGCGAAGCGATGCCGAGGAGCCCGGCGGCCTCGAGGTCGCGGCCGGCATGGCGGTGTCGGCCGAGTCCGACCCGTACGACACCGACCACCGGAGCGAGCTGCTGTCGATCGAGGGGGACCTGACCGCCCGCATCCGCGAGGCGCTCGAAGCGGATGCTGCGACGAGCGGGCTGGCCGACCGGCTCATCGTCGGCACGCGCGGCTCCACGGCGGTCGTGCGCGGGGTCGTCGACGGACTCGAGGATACCGACACGATCGTGGCCGTCATCGGGCGCGTCGAGGGGATCGAGGACGTGATCGACGAGACGGACGTCGCCGGCGGCTGACGCGAGTCGCGGACGTCAGCCGAGGACGGCCCGCACCCGCTCGAACGCGGCGGGGAGCGGGTCGCGCTCGCTCACGTCGAGCCAGGCGACGTCGGGCTCCGCCCGGAACCACGTGCGCTGGCGGCGCGCGAAGGCGATGTTGCGCTGCGCGTCCGCGGCGATCGCCTCGTCGCGCGTGAGGCGGCCATCGGCGACCGCCCACGCCTCGGCATAGCCGATCGCCGAGAAGGCGGGCAACGTCGGGTCGTAGCGCTCGCGCAGGGCGACCGCCTCCTCGACCAGGCCGGCGTCGAATTGCGCCCTGGCCCGCCCGGCGATGCGCCGGGCGTGC
>DASSII010000025.1:0-4084 GCA_035692005.1 Candidatus Limnocylindrales bacterium
GAGCTGCCGTACGAGCAGTTCTGCTTCGCCTGCTTCGACGGCAACTACCCGGAGCCCGTGCCGTACGACGCCAACAGCCGCAAGCTGATGCTGGAAGAGCCGCTCGCCGGCGCCCGTGGCTGAGCGGTCACGCGACGCCTACCGGCACGCGGGCGTCGACGTCGACGCCGGCCAGCGGGCGGTGGAGCTCATCCGCGCCCACGTCGATTCGACCCGCCGACCCGAGGTCGTCGGCGGTCTCGGCGGGTTCGGGGGCGCGTTCTCGATCCCGCCGGGCTATCGCGAGCCGCTGCTCATCGCCTCGACCGACGGGGTCGGCACGAAGACGGCGATCGCCGCGGCGATCGGTCGCTTCGACACCATCGGCATCGACCTCGTGGCGATGTGCGCCGACGACGTCGTGTGCACCGGGGCCGAACCGCTCGCCTTCCTCGATTACGTGGCCGTCGGGCTGCTCGACCCGGTCGGCGTCGCGGAACTCGTCGGTAGCGTCGCGGCCGGCTGCCGCCAGGCCGGTGCGGCGCTGGTCGGTGGCGAGACCGCCGAACACCCCGGGCTCATGGAGGCTGGCGAGTTCGACCTGGCCGGCTGCTGCATCGGGGTCGTGGAGCGCTCGCGGGTCATCGACGGCGCGGCCGTCCGGGCCGGCGACGTGATCCTCGGCTTGCCGTCGTCGGGTCTGCACGCCAATGGCTACTCGCTGGTACGGGCGCTCATCGGCCAGTGGGCGCTCGACCTCGCCGAGCCGTACCAGGCGCGCCTGCGCCGCTCGCTCGGCGACGCTACGACCGACGACCTCGTCGCAGCCGCGCCACACGAGGCCCTGGCGACCCTCGGGGAGGTGCTCCTGACGCCCACCACCGTCTACGCCAAGGCCGTGCTGGCGGCGCGCACGGCGGTGGTGGCAGCGGGATACGACCTGCATGGGGTCGCCCACATCACGGGCGGCGGATTGCCGGGCAACGTGCCACGCGCCCTGCCGGACGGGTTGGCCGCTCGTCTCGACCCTTCGCGCTGGCGGATGCCGTCGGTCATGCGCCTGGTCGGCGCCCTCGGTGGGCTGGACGACCAGGAACTGCGGGCGACCTTCAACGGCGGCCTCGGCATGGTCGTCGTCCTGCCACCCGCCGCGTTCCCCGCCGCGGTCTCGGCGTTCGCCGAGTACGACATCGCGGCGACGGTCGTCGGTGAGGTCGTCGACTCGGGCGCAGTCGATGGGGCGCGCTACCTCGAAGGGGCGCTGGAGTCGATCGCGTGACCGGCCCGTCGAGCCGGATGGCCGTCGGCGTGTCCGGCGTCGGGTCCAATCTCCGGGCGCTCCACGCAGCGGCCAAGCGGGGCGACCTGGGCGGGTCGATCGTCCTCGTCTTCGCCGACCGGGCCTGTACCGCGCTGGACTGGGCAGCGGAGCAGGGGATCGACACGGCGCTGGTGTCCGGTGGAGACGACGCGGCGTTGCGCGACGTGCTCGCGGGTGCTCGTCCCGACCTCGTCGTGCTGGCGGGGTACATGCGGCGGATCGGGCCGGCCGTGCTCGACGCATACGCCGGACGCATCCTCAACACGCATCCGTCGCTGCTGCCCGCGTTCCCGGGCGCCCACGCGGTCCGCGATGCGCTCGACCACGGCGTGAAGGCCACCGGCGTGACGGTTCACTTCGTCGATGCGACGCTCGACGGCGGACCGATCGTCGCCCAGGAGGCCGTGGCCATCCTGCCCGACGACGACGTTGACGCCCTGCATGACCGGATCCGTGCCGTCGAGCACCGGCTGCTGCCGCGGGTCGCGGCACTGGTTCTCGCCGACGCAGCCGCCGTCAAGGGCCGGCACGTTGCGTTGGATCTGGGCCGCGCGGACGAGCGGGTCCCGACGCCGCGCCGCGCCCTGCTATCGGTCTCTGACAAGGCCGGACTCGTCGACCTCGGCCGTGGGCTCGTCGCGCGCGGCTTCGAGCTCGTGTCGACCGGAGGCACGGCCAGGACGCTGCGGGAAGCGGGTCTGCCGGTCACGGATGTCTCGGCCGTTACCGGTTCGCCCGAGATGCTCGACGGTCGGGTCAAGACGCTGCACCCACGCATCCACGCCGGGTTGCTCGCTGATCGACGCCTCGAGGACCACCGGCATCAGCTCATGGCGGCGGGGATCGCGCCCTTCGAACTCGTCGTTGTCAACCTGTACCCGTTCGCGGCGGCACTCGAGCGACCGGGGATCACGATCGACGAACTGATCGAGGAGATCGACATCGGCGGGCCGTCGATGGTCCGGGCCGCGGCCAAGAACCACGCCAATGTCGCGATCGTGACGGCGCCCGCGCGCTACGACGCCGTCTTGACGGCGCTCGACGGCGACGGCGGCATCGACGAGAGACTTCGTCGCGAGCTCGCCCTCGAGGCCTTCGCCCACACCGCTGCCTACGACGCGCGGATCGCGGCCGAGCTGCCTGGTCGGTTCGTCGAGAGCGGACTGCTCGGGCAACCGGACGATCCATATCCGAACCGCCTGACGGTCGCCCTCGACAAGGTCGAAACGCTGCGCTACGGCGAGAATCCGCATCAACCGGCAGCCCGTTACCGCCGGCCAGGCACGACGCTCGACGACGGCTTGTTCGGGATCGATCGCCCGCCCGTCCAGGGCAAGGCGCTCTCCTACAACAACATCCTCGATGCGGCGGCGGCCTCGGCGTTCGGGCGGGCCTTGCGGGGGCCGGCAGTCGTCATCGTCAAGCACACGAACCCGTGTGGTGCCGCCGAACGCGCCTCGCTCCTCGATGCCTGGTCCGCGGCCCTCGAGGCGGATCCCGTGAGTGCCTTCGGTGGGGTCGTGGCCCTCACCCGCGAGGTCGATCGCCCGATGGCCGAGGCACTGACGTCCATCTTCCTCGAGATCGTCGTGGCCCCGTCCTTTAGCGACGACGCGCTCGACGTTCTTGCCACGAAGCCCAACCTGCGCGTCCTCGTCGACGAGGCGCTCGTGTCCGACGAGCCGGCCGTGGCCGCCGCCGCGGTCTCTCCGACCGGATCCATCCGGTCCGCGGGCGGGGCGGTGCTCGTCACGGCACCGGACATCGAGCCCGACACGCCGGCGAACTGGACGTGTGCGACACGCCGCGCTCCGACGCGGGCCGAGCAGCTCGACCTCGACCTCGCCTGGCGTCTGGTGCGAGGGGTGACGAGCAACGCGATCGTCCTGGTCCGCGACCGTCGCCTCGTCGGCCTGGGGAGCGGCCAGACTTCACGGGTGGACGCGGCCCGGCAGGCGGTCGCCAAGGCACACTCGATGCTGGGCGTGGGGTCCACGGTCGGAGCCGCGTGCGCCAGCGACGCGTTCTTCCCGTTCCCTGATGCCGTCGAGGCCTGCCTCGAGGCCGGCGTGCGGGCCTTCGTGCAGCCGGGCGGTTCCGTTCGTGATGCGGACGCGATCGCCGCGGTCGACGCCGTCGACGGGGTCATGCTCCTGACCGGTACTCGCCACTTCCGCCACTGAATGGGCGGGCCCCAAGGCCCTTGACATCATGATGCATCAACGTGATGCTTTGATGCATGCGGACCACCGTCGATATCGATGAACATGTACTGCTCGAGGTCAAGACCGTCGCGGCGACATCGGGTCGGACGATGAGTGCGGTCATCGAGGATGCGATCAGACAGGCGCTGATCAAGCGTCACCCGGCACCGCGACGGCCGTTGGTCACCCTGATGACGCACGATGGTGGTGGCCTACAACCGGGCGTCGACCTCGATGACACATCCGCGCTGCTTGACCTCATGGATGCCCACGATCGGTGATCCTCATCGACGTCAACGTCCTCGTCTATGCGTTCGACTCCGGGTCGATCGACCATGATCGATACCGCACGTGGCTCGAACTGGCGCTCGCGGCGGATGAACCGGTCGGCCTTTCGGACCTGGTCCTGAGCGCCTTCATCCGGATCGTCACGCACCCGCGCATCCTGGTGCGACCGGCGTCGATCGAGACGGCGTTCCGGTTCGCAAACCAGGTCCGCGGTGCTTCGGCGGCCGTCGTCGTATCCCCGGGGGATCGGCGGTGGTCGGTCTTCGAGCGGTTGTGTCGAGCGGCTGGGGCC
>DASSII010000026.1:0-5171 GCA_035692005.1 Candidatus Limnocylindrales bacterium
GCCTGGGTCGTTCGACCTGCTCGTGCTCGATGCGTTCTCGTCCGATGCCGTGCCGGTCCACCTCCTGACCGTCGAGTCGTTCCGGTCGGCGATGGCGACGGTCGCGCCGGGCGGGGTGATCGCCGTGCACATCTCGAACCGTTACCTGGACCTGGAGCCGGTGGTCGCGTCGGCGATCGAGTCGCTCGGGCTGGTGTCGATCCTCGGGACCGACCTGCCGGCGGCGGAGCTGACCGGGCTGGCCGATGCGTCGCAATGGGTGATCGTGGCGCGCTCGTACTCCGACGTCGCGGACCTGGTCACGGGCGACGAATGGCGGACGGCCCACGCCGAGGGGCGGCGCCCATGGACGGATCGCTACAGCGATCTCCTGGGGGCGCTGCGGGATTGAGGCCGGGGGCTGGGGGCCCGGGCGGGTCGGCCCCGACAGCCCAGGACGGTGCGGATCGGGTTCCCACAGCCCGCCCCGCCAGCCCAGGCCCGCTGGGCGGCTCTTGCATCCCATGACGCTATCGACGAACGGCGGTGGTTCGAACGTCCCTCGTTGGTTAGGCCTGTCATCCGGTGCAAGGATCGGCACGCAAACGCCTGGATTCGACCGATTCCGGCGGCGGATGGCGCCCTCGTTCGACGATAGGTGCATCAGATGCAAACGGGGTGGCGCGGCGCGGGGTTCCGCAAAGGGGTCCGCGAACGGGTGGGGTCTGGTCGGGCGGGCAACGGGGTCGGGCAACGCGGTCGGACAAGGGGTCCGCGAACGGAACGGGTCGGGCGAATTGTCGGGTCCGGGTTCGCGAGGTGCCACCCGGGCCGTGCAAGCGGTTCGTCGCTCGCGGGGTGACCTTCGGCGCCTTGTTTGGCGGGTGTTCGCCGCCGACGATGAGCTCATGACTCGACCCCGTGTCTACCTCGTCCGTCACGGCGAGACCGACTGGAACGCCGAAGGGCGCCTGCTGTCCTTCACCGACCGACCGCTCAACGACCGCGGCGAGGGACAGGCAGCCACGCTCGCCGCCGAGCTTGCCGCCATCCGCTGGGACCGCGCTTTCTCGTCGCCGCTCGTCCGAGCTCGCCGGACCGCGGAAGTGCTCCTCGCGACGCACGCCGACGGGCCGCCGCTGGTGATCGACGACCGACTGCGGGAAATGGACTTCGGTCCGTACGAGGGGTGGTCGGAGGCCGAACTCGAAGCAGACCCGATCGCGGCCGCTCGACGACGCGACGGCGCGCAGCTCCCGGGCGTCGAGCCGGACGACCAGGTGGCCGAGCGAGCTCGATCCTTCCTCGCCTCGCTCCGGCATGCCAGCGGGAGGACCCTCGTCGTCGGCCACGGGCGGACACTGCGGATCCTGATCGCCGAGGCCCTCGGCCTGCCGTCGTCCTTCGCACAGTCGCTCCGCATGCGCAACTGCCGTCCGGCCGTGCTCGAACCGGGACCCAGGCCGCTCCTGCTCGCGCTCAACGCGGGGGAGCCATCGTTCGAGGCGCAGCCGTTCGGCTGATTCGCCAAGACGGCCCGGGGGCGGTCGCGGGCCGTCCGGCCCGTTCTGACACCTCGGCCGGCGCGGTCCGGTATCGACGGCCGGGTCACTGCGGACCAGTTCCGATAGGCCGCCCCGCCGGGCGGCTTTGCACCCCATGACCCTATCGACGAACGGCGGTCGGTTCGAGCGGCCCGGTTGGTCGGACCTGTCATCCGGCGCAAGGGATTGGCACGCGAACGCCCCGGTTCGACCGATCCCGGCGCTGGACGGCGCCCTCGTTCGACGATAGGTGCATCCGATGCAAACGGGGTCGTACAACGGGGTCGGGCGGCTCGGGTCGGTCGACTCGGGTCGGGCGGCACGGGTCGGTCGGCACGGGGTCGGGCGACACGGGTCGGGGCCACGGCGTCGGGCGGCACGGGGTCGGGCGGCCAACGGGGTCGGGCAACGGCGTCGCGATCCGTGGGCGGCGGGTCGTGCAACGACCGGGACCAACAGGCGGTGGACCGGCACGACGGGCTCGGGCTATCATTCCCGGACTTGCAGAGTGCATAGGTTCTATGCACTCCCACGTCGTCGCACCCGGAGGCCGCCCGAGTTGGACGCCCAGGAGATCAAGACCGCCGTCGCGCATCAGGCCGCACTGCGGGCAGCCGCCGAGCAGCCGTTCGTGAACCTCACGGACCCGGCTCGGGTGCTCGGGCCGAATGGCAAGCCCGCGGTCAGTCGGCGCGCCCCGATCTTCGAGGATGTGCCCGACGAGCAGTGGAATGACTGGCGCTGGCAGCTGTCCCACCGGGTCAACGACCTGGCCGATATCGAGCGGATCCTCAACCTCACCGACGAGGAGCGCGAGGGCCTGTCAGCGCCGGACAAGTTCCGGGTCGACATCACCCCGTACTTCATCAGCCTGATCGACCCCGACGATCCGAACGACCCGATCCGCCGCCAGGTGATCCCGATCGGGTCCGAGCACCAGGCCTTCACCGCGATGATGGAGGACTCGCTCGCCGAGGACCGCCACTCGCCGGTGCCCGGGCTCGTCCATCGCTACCCGGATCGCGTGCTGATGCTGGTCACCACGCAGTGCGCGAGCTACTGCCGCTACTGCACGCGATCGCGCATCGTCGGCGACCCGACCCAGAACTTCAACAGCCGCGATCACGAGGCCCAGCTCGAGTACCTGCGTCGGACGCCGCAGGTTCGGGACGTCCTGATCTCGGGCGGCGACGGCCTGACCCTGGCACCGAAACTGTTCGAGAAGATCCTGCGTGGTCTGCGCGAGATCCCGCATATCGAGATCATCCGGATCGGGAGTCGGGTGCCGGTGTTCCTGCCGCAGCGGATCGACGACGAGCTGTGCGCGATGCTCGAGCAGTACCACCCACTCTGGATCAACCTCCACTTCAACCACCCCAACGAGATCACGCCCGAGGTCTCGCGCGCGGTCGACAAGCTGACACGCTCCGGCCTGCCGGTCGGCAACCAGAGCGTCCTGCTGGCGGGTGTCAACGACTGCGTCCACATCCAGCGGTCGCTCGTCCACAAGCTCGTCGCCAACCGGATCCGGCCGTACTACCTGTACCAGTGCGACCTGGTCGAAGGCTCCGGCCACTTCCGGACCCCGGTCGGCAAGGGCCTCGAGATCATGGAGGGCCTGCGCGGGCACACGTCGGGCTACGCCGTGCCGACCTACGTGATCGATGCGCCCGGCGGCGGCGGCAAGATCCCGGTCATGCCCAACTACCTCATCTCGTACTCCGATCACAAGGTCGTGCTCCGCAACTACGAGGGCTACATCACGACCTACGAGGAGCCCGAGACGTACCGCAAGCACGACTCGGCCGCCTGCACCTACTGCCAGCACGAGCGGCCGGAGCCCGGCCAGTCCGGCGTCCTCGGCCTGCTCGAGGGCGAGCGGATGTGGATCGAGCCGAAGGGATTCGAAGAGGTCCACCAGCGCGGCAACACCGAGGCGCACCGACTGCAGGACCCGTCGAAGTGGGTGCCGTTCGGCGTCGGGGCGATCGAGGGCCAGGCTGGCGCGACGCTGCGCGTGCTCGAGCCCGGCGAGGGCGGCGAGGGCGGTGCCAGCGTTCCCGGCGGCACGTCGACGCCCGAGTACGGCCCGGGCGAGGAGCCGCGTCCTCGCGAAGGCGAGCCGACGGCCTCCGCCCACGGGGAGTTGCTCTAGGCATCCAGGACTGGCGGGTACCGCCTCGGCGTCACCGCTGCGGGGTTTTCGGCCCGCGAACGCGTCGGACCCTGTCGATCGTTGCCGGAGTGGCATCGTTATCGGCCGCAAGCGCGCGGACCGACCGATTCGAAAGCCGATCGATGTCGCGGAGGCATCGATCGGGTCGTTGTCGACCCGTCCGCGCCCGTAAGGGAGTCAATCAGACGGCGTCGATCGACCTTCGATGCCAGTCAGGCAACGTCTCGGCGGGCAACAGGCAACGGCTCGGCGGGCAGCGAACCTGTTGCCGCGGCCAGCGGCAAACCAGGGGCGCCGCCGCGCCGCGCACGACCTCGGACCGGGGCGGACGCCACGGCCGCGGGGCACGGCAGTTGCTCCAAGGCCTCATCCCTCGCTGCGCTGCGGCGAGCCCGAAGGCGAGCCCTGCGGACCCCACCAGAACCGCGCAGACGTCACAACACCGCACCGCCGGAGTGGTAGGGTCATCGCAGCGCAGCAAGCGCATGGGGTGATCGCCCGGCCCAGGGCGATCTGTCAATGGGCGGGGTGGCCCGGCCGGTTTCGCGATGGCCACGCACGCATCGGCCGCCACGCGCGAGGTCGATGTTCTTTCGCATCTCGCACCCCAGAGCGATCTGATGCGTCGCGCGCCCCGACGTTCGTCCGCTCCCGTTCTTGGTCCGGGCGGCGTCTCTAGGGAGAGGGAACCGGACTCATGCGCAAGATCATCTCATCGCTGTTCGTCATCGCGTCGCTGTTGGGGGTCGGCATCTTTGCCACCGGCGCCTACTTCAGCGACACGATCAACCAGAACAACTACACCTTCACCACCGGCTCCGCCGACCTCAAGTTCGGCTTCTGCGGTCCGCTCGGCGCCTTCTGCGATTCATCTACTGCCACGCTGGACAGCTATACGTTCAACACCTCGCAGACCACGGGACCCGGGATCGAGGCGTCGAACTGCATCGTCGTCAAGAACACCGGCGTGTACACGCTGAACCTCTCGAGCCAGCTCACGCTCACGGCGTTCAGCCATCCGGACATGGCGACGTTCTTCCAGGTCGCGGCCGACACGGCGAACAACAACTGCGTGTCGACCGGTGGACTCCGACCGTGGGCAACCGCCGTCAGCGAAGCGACCGCTGGCCAGGTCTCCCTGGGGATCAGTCTGGCGCCCGGTGCCAGCACCTACTTCATCCTGTACAACCGTTGGGATAGCACGGGCGACCAGAACTATCTCCAAGGCGGGTATTTGAAGTTGAACACGGCCCTCGAAGGCCGCACCTCGTAATCGGCGACGGTCAGGCGGGGCGTCATCGCCCCGCCTGACATGCCCTGTCATGCGAACGATCCAGCGCACGGTCGCCGCCGCCATCCAGGGCGCCCTGTGGGTCGTCCTGCTCGGCTTCCTCGGGCTCGTCGCCCTCCCGCGCCTGACGTCCTACGACGTACTGATCGTGCGTGGCGGCAGCATGGAGCCGGCCGTCGGA
>DASSII010000027.1:0-8267 GCA_035692005.1 Candidatus Limnocylindrales bacterium
TTGCGTTCGACCAGTCGGCCCATTGGGTCGTCAAGACGCAGCCGCTCGGCGGAATCGCGGACCTGCAGAAGGACGTCGCCGGCATTCAGCCGCTCGGACAGACGAACATCTTCGCCGGCCTGTCGCAGGCGGTCGAGTCGCTCGAGAAGGCGACCGCCACGCGACGCCACATCATCCTGCTGACCGACGGCTGGTCGAGTTCCGGTCAGTACGACGCGATCCTCGCCCGGATGAAGGCGGCCGGCATCACCCTCTCGACCGTCGGCGCTGGTGGCGGCTCCAACCCGTTCCTGCAGGGCCTCGCCCAGCAGGGCGGCGGTCGGTTCTATGACGCGGCCAACCCCGGCAGCATCCCCGACATCTTCCTCAAGGAGACCCAGCAGGTCTCCGGCCAGCAGATCATCGAGGAGCCGTTCTTCCCGATCCTCACCTCGTCGTCCCCGATCCTGCGCGGCCTCGACGATGGCCTGCCGCGGCTGCGCGGATACAACGGCACGACCGCCAAGGCCGCGGCCCAGACCGTGCTGGTGACCGCCCGCGACGACCCGCTCCTGGCCCAGTGGCAGTACGGCCTGGGTCGGTCGGTGGCGTGGACCTCCGATTCGACCGGGCGCTGGGCCCGCGACTGGCTTGGCTGGGGGGGCTTTTCGAGGTTCTTCAGCCAGCTCGTGTCATGGACCTTCCCGGGCGAGGAGACGGGCGGCATCGAGGCGGGCTTCGACAGCCAGGGCGGCCAGACCACGCTGCACGTCGAGAGCGTCGATCCCGACGGTTCGCCGCGCGACTTCTATTCGACCTCGGCCGTCGTCGTCGGGCCCGACCTGACGCCCAGGCCGGTGCCGCTCGTGCAGGTGGCGCCCGGCGTCTACGAGGCCCCGCTCGGCGAGATCGAGTCGGGTGCCTACCTCGTCCGGGTCACCCAGACACGGCCGGGGTCGTCGGCGCTCGGTCGCACCCTCGGACTGGTCGCGCCGACCGCGGCTGAATACCGCTTCCTCGGTCCGAACGAACCGTTCCTCGCCGCCCTACGGACCGCGACCGGAGGCAGCGAGGTCGCGACCCCGCTCGATCCGTGGGTCCACGACCTGCGCACGACGTCGAGCTCGACCGACCTGTGGCCGCTCCTGCTCATCCTCGCCCTGCTGCTGTGGCCGCTCGACATCGCCCTGCGTCGGGTATCGATCGGACGCCGCGAGTTCGCTGCGGCCGGGGCATGGGTCCGTGCGCTGCCGGCCCGTCGCCGGGCGGTCGCGCGACGGACGGCGACCGGCGAGTCGCTGCTCGCCACACGTGGTCGCGCGACCTCGGCCGAGACGCGATCCGCGTTGCGGCGGTCGGCGGAGACCGACGGCGCCGGGTCGGGGCGGGCGCGACGAGCCAGCGCGGCCACACCGAGCCTGCCGGCGCCAGCGACATCGACACCACCGGTCACGCCGGCGCGAACGGCTCAGGCGACGACGGAGGTCGCGACCGCGACGGACCCGTCGGCCGCCCCGGATGCTGCCGCGGATACCCTCGCCCGCCTGCGCGACGCCAAACGCCGGGCGCGCAAGGGCTGAACGCCCGGCTCCAACCCCTAGCGACGGGGAAGCCCGTTGCCGGGCGGCAGGTCCTCGATGACCGGTCCCGTGGCCTCCTCGAGGGCCGCCGTGGACCATCGCGTGCCCCCGCCGGCCGCCATCCTGCGAGCCGTCGCCGCAGACTCGTCCCGGCCCATGCCAAGCCCACGGATGGTCACGGCCCCGAGCAGGCCAAGGGCGGCCAGCAGCGCCCACGGGAAACGCCGGTAGTCCACCCCACCGATGATCGAGACGTCATGGACCGTCCGGTTGCCGGAGGCATCGGTGGCGCTGATGCGGATCGTCTGGGGCCAGGGCGCGAGGGTCGTGTCGAACACGAAGCGACCACGCCGATCGAGCTCGACGGGCTGCGACATGCCATCGACCACGACCGTCGAGCCAGGTTCCGCAGCCCCCGACAGCGTGGCCGGCGCGGGCCAGATCGGCGACAGGAACGGCGTGTCGAGCGACAGGGTCGGGCCGATCGTGTCGCGGCTGACGACGCCGACGGCGGGGACGCCGGCCTCGCCCCAGTCGTTGATGGGGATCACGTGCATCGCCCATCGTCCGGCCGGCGCCCCGCCGGCGAGGGTCACGTCGGCGAGCGACATCCGAACGAACGATCCGTCGCGACCCGATTCGAGCCCGGCCGGGACCGGGACACGGACGACGCGGCCGGTCTCGCCCACCGCGCCCGAGGGGTGCAGCGCAGTCGAGGCGGAACCGCCGGAGCCCGCCTCGGGGCCGACAGCCCCCTCGGCGAGCGCGGCCACGAGGACGAACAGGCGCGTCCCGGTGAAGCCCGGCAAGGTCGTGGTCGCATCGAGCCCGGTCGTCGGATCGACCGAAGCCCGCGGGGTCGGGAAGTCGCGGAAGTAGGTCAGGTCCCGCGCCCGGACCTCCGACAGCGCGAACGGCACGGAGGCGCCGTGGCGGAACCAGCCGAGGGGTGCGGCCGACCATGGCGTCGGAGCCTGAGGCAGCCCGGCTCCAGGATCCCAGGCGAGGCCGGCCGCAACCAGCAGGCGACGCTGTCCTTCGATCGGCATGACCGCCACGGGGCGCGTCGCCAGCCAGGCCGCGCCGGGCCGCAGGGATCCTTCCCCACAGGGCAGGATGGCGGCCGGCACGACGAGGTCCGGGCAGCCCGGGCGAAGAGCATCGGCGATCCAGGCCGTCGCGGGCTGCCCTCGGGCCGCGGCTCCCCGGGCGGCGTCCGTGATGAGTTGCCGGCGCGAGCCATCGAGGTCCGGGCCGCGCAGGGCGGAACCGGCCTCGATCGCGAGCCGACCGGTCGCCACGCGACGCACGCGGGCGGTCGCCAGACCGCCCTCACCGCCGAGCTCGAGCCAGGCGATCCGCTGCGCGCCACGCACGGCATCGGCGTCCGGGCCGGCGACGAGCGGCAGCGCGCTGCCGGACCCGATCGGCACGGCACGCCAGGCATGGGCGGGGTCCATGACCGACAAGCCGGTGGCCGTTCCGACGACGACCTCGTCGGGGGCGACCCCGTCGAGATCGAGGCGCAGCGGCGGCCCGAAGGACGCCAGCTGGTCACGCGGCAGCTGGAGATCGAGGTCGTGCGCCACGACCCCGTCGGCGAGGCGCAGGGCGAGCAGCCGCAGGCGGCCGGGATCGGGTCCGACCGGGCAGTTCACCGCGGCATAGACCAGCAGGTCATCACCCGGCTGGCTGTCCCATCGTCCGATGACCGCGGCCCCGAGCCGCGGCCCGGGCAGCGACAGCTCGCGCGATACCGCCAACGTCGTCCCGTCGAGCACGGCGAGGTCCGACGTCACGCACGACCGGTCGGCGACAGGTCGGGGGCGGAAGTGGACGAGCAGCTCCGATCGTCCATCGCCGTCCACGTCCGCCGCACCGGTGGCCTCGATCGCGCGGTCGAGCGGGCGGCGCCCGATCTCGACGATGGCGGGGCCGCCGCGCCCGGGCCGAACCTCGAGGTCGACCACGAGCGCGCGGCCCAGCTCGAACCGGCCCTCGGGGCTCGTCGCGATCAGGGCATAGCGGGTCGGCGTCAGGCCGATCAGCCACCGCTCATCGAGCGTCGGGTCGTCCAGCTCGATGTCGGCTGCGGTCATTGTCGTCCAGGTCGTCCCGCGCTCGAGGACCTCGAGGCGTGCGACGCGGGAGCGGTCTGCCGGCGCGTCGAGGACGAGCAGGTGCGGCGTGGTCGACTGGTCCGCGGCGGGCAGGACCGCGAGGTCGGCCATCGGCTGCTCGAGCCGGTTCGGCGGGGGGTTGGGGTCGGCAGCCCGGACGGTCGGCGCCGCGAGACCCGACACGAGCAGGAGGAATCCGCCGATGCCGGCAACCGGCAGGATCGATCGTCGCTCGCGGGTCGATGCGGTCATGGCGCCCCTGTCCTCGCGGCATCCTACCCCGCCCGACGCGATCCGCGACCCGGTGATAGCCTCGCCACGGTGCGATCGCTGCGATCCCTGGCCTTGCTCGTCGCGCTCACGACGGTGTTCGCGGCGTGCGGTCGCATCTCGACCGCGCCACCGGCGCCGACCCCCGCCGACTTCCAGGGCATCGCGACTGAGATCTCGAAGCGCGACATCGTGATCGATGAGCTCGTGTCCGGCGACGCCGGCTGTCCCGGCAATGCCCTGACGCCGACCGCCATCGGGCTGACCGCGTACGGCCTCGATCAATCGACTCCGGTGCGGTTGCACCTCTACATCTTCCGGAACCGTGCGTCGTTCGAGAAACTGCGCGCCAGCGTCGACGACTGCGCCCGCTCGTTCATCAGCGATGCCGAGACGTACGAGACGATCGAGCAGTCACCGTTCGTCGTGGCGAGCCAGGGGCCATGGGCCCCGCGCTTCGAGGCGGCGCTCCGTGACGCTTTGGAGGTGTCGGCCGGCACCGGCGACTGACGCAGGACCATCGTCCCGCCCCGGACCCGGACGGGTCCACCTTCCCATCGCCGATGGGACGACCGGGTCACGGTCCGGTGAGGTCCGGGTCGGGATGCTGCGGTCATGCCCACCGTCCGTGGCCGCCGCCGCACGTTCCTTGCGTTTGCCCTCGCTGCCCAACTGCTCACCGCGAGCGTGCCCACGCCGGCGATGGGTGCCATGCGACCTGCGTCGCCGCGCGCCGGAGACGGAGACGCGAACGGCTCCGCATCAGGCGCGCCCGGCGCACCGAGCGCGCTGTGGCGCCCGGCACGGGGACCAGCCGGTTCGGCCGCGCGTGACGCGCGGATCGCGGGGCGGCCTCGTGGGACGTCGGGTGACGACGCACGGCGCGCCCGTGCCGACTGGATCCGTCGCGAAGCCCGCGACCAGCCCGAGGCGGTCGCCCGGACGATGCCCGCGGCCGCGGCCGCGGCTCCCTCGAGCCCGGCCGCCTACCGCGGGCGCAACCACGTGTGGATCCCGGCCCTCGGGATCGACCGATCCGTCAGCGGCTATGCCTGTTCCTCGTCCGCGTACCCGGGTGATCGCGTCTACCGCTGGGGCTGCGCCGGCTCGAACAACGTGTACCTGTTCGGCCACGCCCACAGCGTCTTCCGATCACTGCACGACGCCTACGTCCGCGGTCGACTCAGCAAGGGCATGCGCGTCATCTATGCCGACGGCCGGGGTCACGTGGCGACCTACGCCGTGTCGTGGTGGAAGGTCACCACACCCGATCGCGGTGCGTGGGCGTACGCCCGCCAGTCGCGCCCGAGCCTGACGCTGCAGACGTGCGTCGGCGCGCGCAGCCAGTACCGGCTCATCGTCCGACTCGCCCGGGTCGACTGAACGGGCGTCGGGGTGTTCAGACCACCCGCAGGTCGAGCACCTTGCGGGCGATGACCAGGCGTTGGACCTGGCTGGTGCCCTCCCCGATCTCGGTCAGCTTGGCATCCCGCAGGAAGCGCTCGACCGGGTAGTCGGTGGTGTAGCCGTACCCGCCATGGATCTGCACCGCGGCATTCGTCGCGCGGCTGCTGACCTCGGAGGCGAACAGCTTCGCTTCCGCGGCCACCAGCCCGTAGTCGCGGCCCTGGTCCTTTAGCCACGCGGCCTTCCAGACCATGGCCCGCGCCGCCTCGATCTCGGTCGCCATGTCGGCGACCATGAACGCGACGCCCTGGAAGGTGCCGATCGGCCGGCCGAACTGCTCCCTCGTGCGGGCGTACGGGATGCTCGCATCGAGCGCCGCCTGCGCCAGGCCGACCGCCAAGGCGCCGATCGAGACGCGTCCGCCGTCGAGGATGCTCAGGAAGGTGCGGAAGCCGTCGCCCTGTTCGCCGAGCAGGTTGGCGGCCGGGATCCGCGCCCCATCGAACAGCAGCTCGCCCGTCGCGGACGCGTGCAGGCCGAGCTTGTCCTCGAGCCGTCCGACACTGAACCCGG
This sequence comes from Candidatus Limnocylindrales bacterium, assembly GCA_035692005.1. Taxonomy (GTDB): domain Bacteria; phylum Chloroflexota; class Limnocylindria; order Limnocylindrales; family CSP1-4; genus SPCO01. The sequence continues at coordinate 5,930 of DASSII010000027.1, forward strand.
GCGTGTCGGCGGGCACGATGAAGGCGCTGATCGCCGGCCGTCCCGCAGCATCCGCTCCGGTCTTGGCGGTCACGATGTAGGTGCCGGCCTGACCGGCGTTGGTGATGAACCGCTTCGCCCCGTCGAGCACCCACGTCCCGCCATCAGGACCGTCCTCGAGCCGCGCGGTCGTCCGCGTCCCGCCCGCGTCCGAGCCGGCGCCGGGCTCGGTCAGGCCGTAGCCACCCAGCACCCGGCCGCTCGCCATGGGGACCAGCCAGGTCGCCTTCTGCTCCGGGCTGCCGGCCAGGTGCAGCGGTCCGCAGCCGAGGCTCGTGTGGGCCGCGACGATGAGCCCGAGCGAGCCCCACACCCGGCCGATCTCCTCGACCGCGATGGCGTAGGCGAGGTAGTCGAGGCCCGCGCCGCCCTCGTCCTCGGGGATCGGGATGCCCAGCCACCCGAGCGCACCGATCCGCTGGACGATCTCGACCGGGAATCGGCGCTCGCGTTCGTGCTCCTCGACGACCGGCGCCACCTCGGTCGCCATGAACTCGCGGACGGTGTCGCGCAGCAGCGCGTGCTCGGCGGGGAGGTCGAGGTCCATCGGCCCGAGCCTACCATCACAGCACGTCCGCGGTGCCGGTGCTAGCCTTCGGCCACGATGTCCGAGCCGCGTCCAACGCCCCGCATCAACGGGGGACCGTCGCCCACCGCGCCCGCCGTCGTCGATGGCACCGCCGCTGTCGTCGATACCGTCGCCGGGTCGTCGACCCTCCGACGCGAGTTGCTCCTGCGCCTGCGCCACGACGGCCCCAGCTCCCCGGAGCGCCTGGCGAGCGCGCTCGGGGTCAGCCGGACAGGCGTGCTGCAGCAGCTCCACGGCCTGGAGGCGGCCGGCCTGGTCGCGCGTGAGGCGATCCGTCACGGTGTCGGACGACCGCGCCACGTCTACGACATCACGCCGGCCGCGCAGGACCTGTTCCCGACCAACTACGACGGCCTTGCCAGCGGGTTGCTCGCGGCGATCCACGCGATCGGCGGCGACGACCTCGTCGAGGACGTGTTCGAGGAGCGCAAGCGGCTGACCCGCGACCGCGTGCGCCAGCGACTGGCCGAGCGGATCCCCTCGGGCGCGCCGCTGGTCGAGCGCACCCGCGAGCTGGCCGTCATCCAGGACGAGCAGGGGTACCTCGCCGAGGCCACGGTCGGAGCGGATGGCGTCATCCGCCTCGTCGAGCGCAACTGCGCCATCCACCGCGTCGCCGCCGATCACGCGGCCGCCTGCCAGGCAGAGCTCGACCTGTTCCGAGAGATCCTCGGCACGAGCGTCGTGCGCGAGACCCATATCGCCGCCGGCGACCGCTGCTGCACGTACCGGGTGGGCGGCCCGACCGACTGATCGCGCCGGACCCTAGGCCTCTTCGCGCTCCACGGTGACGCGCGCGGCCGGCTCGACCCCGGCCGCGGGGACGTCCGATACGTTGGGCACGAACGAGGCGGCCATCGATGTCTCGGCCGCCCGGATCTGGTCTTCGACCGACAGGATCCCGAGCCGCCCGAGCTGGGCCATCTCGTCGCGGATGTAGGTCTTCAGCATCTCGGGCCCGTCGGTGTTGATCGTGAACCGGACCTCGTTGCGCCGAAGGGTGTCGAAGATCCAGCGGAACTCGTCCCAGCCCGACACGACCTTCGTGTTGAGGTTGGAGGTCGGGCAGATCTCGAGGACGATGCCGCGCTCGCGGATCATCTCCATCGCCCGCGGGTCGTAGGCCGCCTTGACGCCGTGGCCGATGCGGTCGGGCTCGAGCAGCTCGACGACTCGCGACACCTCGTCGACCGGGCCGGATTCGCCGGTGTGGACCGTCAGCCCCAGGCCGTACTGGCGGGCGCGGCGGAACAGCCGTCGATAGTCCGCGACGCGGAAGGTGGACGCCTCGGGACCGGCGATATCGATGCCGACGACCCCGCGGTCCCGCCACGCGATCGCCTTCTCGGCGATGATCTCGTTGAGCTCGAACGGGAACGCGCGGTCCAGGCAGAAGATCAGGCCGGGCTTGATCGGGTATTCGAGCGTCGCCTTGTCCATGCCCCGGACAGCCGCCGCGATGATGTGGTCGAGGTCCTGCTCACCACCGCGGTTTCGCTTCATCGGGTTGAAGCGCAGCTCCATCGTCGTGACGTTGTTCTTGCGGTAGGCCCCGCCGACCACCTCGTACACGCTCCGCTCGACGGCCAGCGGCGAGCTCTGGATGAGCTCGGTCCAGTGGAACAGCTGCAGGTAGCCATCGAAGCTCTGGGTCCGGCGCGACACGGTGATCATGTCCCGGAATTCCCAGTAGTCCTTGGTCGGCAGCTT
>DASSII010000028.1:0-6389 GCA_035692005.1 Candidatus Limnocylindrales bacterium
GCTCGGCCTGGCCAGCATCGCCACGGCGTGGGCCGGCGCTCCGGGGTTCGCCGGGCGTGGCGGCGATACCGTCGAGATCGGCATCCACTTCTCGACCTTCGCTCGGACCGAAGTGGTCGCCAGGGCCGGCGTCCCGTTGCGGGTGACCCTGGTCAACACCGACCCGATCGACCACGAGTGGCTCGTCGGCGACGCCGCGTTCCACGAGCGGCACCGGACCGGCACGGAGACCCACCACGACGCCCGACCGACCGAGCTGTCGATACCCGCCGGCACCACCCGGACGACGACGGTCACGTTCCGCGAACCGGGCGACTACCTGTTCATCTGTCACCTGCCCGGCCACGAGGCCTACGGCATGGTCGGCGTACTCCACGTCCTCCCCTGAACGCGGCAGAGCCGACGGGCCATCGAGGCGCCGTCGGCCCTGGGCCGCTCTGGTCCCGCTACGCGCCGGCCTGGGCCGGTCCCGGGCGGGCGACCGCTACTTCTTGCCCTTACTTCTTGCCCTTCAACTGGACGACGTGCTCCTGGAAGTCCTCGCCGCACAGGAACGGCCCGCAGGCGACAGCGAACGTCACCGAGACCGCCTTGCCGCCCTTGAAGATGCCGTTCTGGCCGAACACCTCGACGGTCCACGGCTGGGTCGTCCCGTCGCAGTCGAAGCCTTCGATCGTGCCGAAGCCGTCGATGAAGATCCGACCGACCTGCTGACGCACCTGGACGTCGATGAACGAGAAGTCCAGCGGGCCGCCGCTGCAGGTGATGGTGCCGCTGATGATCGCCGCGCCGGTCTTCGAGTCGAAGCGGCCGCTCTTGTTGACGGTCAGCGAGATCTCCGGCGGGGGCGGTGCCTCGGCAACGGCGATCTCGAGGGTGCCGCCGACACCGGCGCCGTCCTGCTGGTCGTCGAAGGCGAGGATGGTGTAGGTCTCCCCGGTGACGGCCTCGAACACGACCGCGCCCGGCCCGCAGGTCTGGAGCGCGAAGCTGCCCGGGCTGCCGGTCGAGACGATGAGCCCGGCGCTGTAGCTCGAGCCCGAGACGTCGATCGCGACGAACCCGTCGGCCGCGGCGGTGTACTCGTACCACACGCTGGCGTCGGTCGCCGGCGCGCCGCAGTCAGCGCTGTTCATCTCGGCGTCGTCCGCGTCGGTCGTCGCCTCGGTCGTGTCGACGGTGGCGGTGAACCCAAGGGTGACCGGGATCCGACCGCCATAGGTGTCGTTGGACGGAGCGGCAGCCAGTACCGGACCGGCCATCGCCAGGCTGGCCATCAGCATGAGGCTGCCGAGGATCGCAAACCGTTTCATCTCGATGTCATCCCTCCGATGCTGTCGTTCGACGCTCACCCGTGGGGCCGTCACGCACCCATCGGCTCACCCCCTCTGTGCCGCGCCGGAGCGTGGCCGGCTACTGATTCGTGAACAGGAGCAGGTTGGCCGTGCCGGGATACAGCCGCCGATCGAGGCCCCCGATCCGCTTGCTGGTCGCCGCGGACTGGATCGATCGAGCGATGCTTGCGGGCGACGCCGACGGGTTGCCCTGGAGGAGCTGCGCGGCGACGCCGGCCGTGTGCGGCGAGGCCATGCTCGTGCCGCTGATGGTGTTGGTCGCCGTGTCGCTGGTGCCCCACGACGAGGTGATGGCCTGGCCGGGCGCGAACCAGTCGACGCAGGTGCCCCAGTTCGAGAACGAGGCCTTGGCATCGCTGGAGGTACTGGCGGCCACGGTCATCGCCTCGGGCACGCGCGCCGGGCTGAACTGACAGGCCGAGAAGTTCGAGTTGCCGGCGGCGACCGCGTAGGCGACCCCGTCGGCGATCGAGTTCCGGACTGCCGCATCGACCGCGAGGTTGGCTCCGCCACCCAGACTCATGTTGGCGACCGCCGCCTCACCCGGCTGGTGCTCGGCCGTGACGAAGTCGATGCCGGCGATGATCTCGGACCAGAGACCGAACCCCTGGCAATCGAGGACGCGAACCGAAACCAGGGCCACGCCCTTTGCCACGCCGTAGGTCGTGCCGCCGATGGTGCCCGCGACATGGGTCCCGTGACCGTTGCAGTCCGATGCATCGGCGTCGTCGTCGACGAAGTCCCATCCCGACTGGGCGCGACCACCGAACTCGGTGTGGGTGGTGCGGATGCCCGTGTCGATGACGTAGGCCGTCACGCCCGCGCCGGTCCGCGTGTAGGTGAACGTGCCCGAGAGCGGCAGCTTGCGCTGGTCGATCCGGTCGAGCCCCCACGGGGCCCCGGTCTGCGTGTCGTCGATCGACGCGATGCCGTCGGGCACGACGGCGGCGACCGACGGATCGGCACGCAACGCGCGGACCTGGGCGCCGTCGAGGCGCGCCGCGTAACCGCTCAGGGCGTGGCCGTACACCCGGGTCACGGCGACGCGGTACTGCGCGCCGTGGTCCCGGGCGACGGCCGCCGAGCGAGCCGCGGGGGCCTTGAGCATGACGATGTAGGAGCCATTCGCCGTCGTCGCCGCGGACGCCGCGGCAAGCCCCGTCGACCCCAGCAAAGCGCCGACCATGCCGACGATCACCAGGACGCGCCGCGCTGCGATCCGCTCGCGCCGCGGCCATTGTGCGCTGTGTCTCATGCCGCGCCCCTCCCCGCTACCGGCCTCCGCCGGCTCCCGGCTCCCTCAACCCCAGCAAGGGAAGCTCAGGCCGTCCGTCGTGGACGGCTGGACCCTATACCCCGGCCGTTTCTCGGCGTCGCGCCGGGCTTGTCGGCGGCTCAGGGCCGGGCCGGGCCCGGGCCCGGCGCCGGCCGGGCCGGGCCAGCCGGGCCAGGCCGTGATGCACAGCGCGGCATCACGCGGCGACGTGGCGGGGACGGGTCGGTCGCTGATGTCACTCGGCGCCATCAGCGCCATCAGCGCCACGTGGCAGCGGCTTGTCGGCGGGTGGAGCCCGGACTGATGACGCCGAGTGACATCGGGCCGATGGGGGCTGCTGCGATCGCGCCTTGTCTGCGTGTGGAGCGAAGACTCATGACGCCGAGTGACATCAGGGCCGGTGGGGGCTGCTGCGATCGCGGCTTGTCGGCGCGGGTCGAGCGCGGACTGATGACGCCGAGTGACATCGGGCCGATGGGGGGCTGTTACAACCGCGGCAAATGATGCAACTTCGCAGGGAGGCGAGGGGGCGAGGGTCGCGAGGGGGCGAGGGTCGCGAGCGCGCGGTCTCAGTCGACGGTCGGTCGGGCGTGCGACACGGGTGGCAGGTCGAGGGTCTCGACCCAGGCGGCGATCTCGTCGGCAGCGGCGACCCAGACCCCGTCCATCGACTGCGCCCGTTCGATCAGGCCCTCGAGCGCTGCCGCGCGGGCAGGTCGACCGCTGATGAACGGATGCATCGTCAGATCGAACAGGCCACCGACCTCGACGATCCCCTCGAGCTCCTCCGCCCACGCGCCGACAGCCGCGGACGGCGACAGGATCGGCGACGAAGCATAGCCGGGCACGTAGTTGTATCGGTTCCAGTCGTCGAGACTCCAATGCATCGGCAGCTCGATGACGCCCGACGCATGCCGGTACGGGTGATCCGAATCCATCATCCCGGAGCTGTAGCGGAAACCGTGCCGCGCCAGCAGGTCGGGCGTCCGGAAGTTCATGTCGCACGATGGCGCGCGATAGCCGACCGGCCGGATGCCGAGGACCGCGTCGAGCGCGGCGAAGCCGCGCAGCAGGTAGCCCTCCTCGGTCGCCTCGTCGGTGCCGCGCACGCTCTCGTGCAGATAGCCGTGGTGGCCGATCTCGTGACCGGCATCGCGGATCGAGCGGGCGACGTCCGGCCACGCCTCGGCGACCCAGCCCGGGATGAAGAAGGTCGTCCGCAGCCGGCGCCGATCGAGCATCCGCAGGAGGCGCGGCACGGCCACCTTCGGGCCGTAGCGCTGGTGGCCGATGACGTCGAGATAGTCGACCACCTCGGGGTGGTCGGTGAGCATCACGGCCTCGGCGTCGACATCGAACGTGAACATCGCCGCGGCCCGGATCCCGTCGGGCCAGCGGAAACCCTGCGGCAGCGGTTCCATGCGCTGAACGATACTTGGCTCGTGCGTCCCCTGCCCTCCCCGTACGATGACATGCTGGCCGGACGGCCGGCACGCATCGCGGTCGCCGGACCGGCCCTGCTCGGCACCCGGCTGCTGACCAAGGACCTCGCCTTCACCGATGCGGAGCGCGACGCGTTCGGGTTGCGCGGCCTCCTGCCCGATCGGGTCCTGACGATCGAGGACCAGGTCACGCTCGAGCTCGAGCACCTGCGCGTCAAGCACGACGCGCTCGAGCAGTACATCGGCCTGGCCGCGCTGCAGGACCGCAACGCGACGTTGTTCTATCGATTGCTGGCCGACCACCTGAGCGAGTTCATGCCGATCGTCTATACGCCGACCGTCGGGCGCGCCTGCCAGGAGTTCAGCCACATCATCCGGCGCACGCGCGGGGTGTGGATCACGCCCGACGACGTCGATCGCATCCCGCACATCCTTCGCGAGGGCCCGTACGACGACGTCCGGCTCATCGTCGTGACCGACAACGAGCGGATCCTCGGTCTCGGTGACCAAGGCGCGGGCGGCATGGCCATCCCGATCGGCAAGCTGGCCCTGTACACGGCCGCCTGCGGCATCCATCCGTCGCTGACGCTGCCGGTATCGCTCGACGTCGGGACCGACAACCCGTGGCTGCTCGACGACCCGCTCTACCTCGGCTATCGGGCGCCGCGCCTGCGCGGCGCGGCCTACGAGGCACTCGTCGAGGCATTCGTGGCCGGCGTCGGGGAGGTGTGGCCCGACTGCATCATCCAGTGGGAGGACTTCAAGCACCTCAACGCGCTGCGCATCCAGGAGCGCTACCGCGACAGGGTCCCGTCGTTCAACGACGACATCCAGGGCACGGCCGCGGTCGTGGTCGCGGGCGTGCTCGCCGGGCTGCGCGCCACGGGACGCTCGCTCGAGGAAGCCCGCTTCGTCCTGGCGGGGGCCGGGGCCGCGGGCGTCGGGATCGGGCGGCTGCTGCGCCTCGCCATGCTCGAGGCGGGCCTGCCCGAGGCCCATGCCCGTGGCACCATCACGCTCGTCGATTCGCACGGCCAGGTCCACGACGGGCGGACCGACCTCGATCCGTGGAAGACGATGCTGGCGGCCGCCGCCCCCGACGCGGCCGCCGACGCGGCATCGGACGGCGCAGCGGATGCGCGCGGGCAGGAGATCGATCTGGTCGCCACGATCAGATCACGCCGGCCGACGGTGCTCGTCGGGGCGACCGGGGTGGCCGGCACGTTCAGCGAGGGGGTCATCCGGACGATGCTCGACGGCCTCGGACCGGACGAGCGACCGATCGTCCTGCCGTTGTCCAACCCCACCTCCGCAGCCGAGGCCGTCCCGGCCGACATCCTCGCCTGGACCGACGGTCGGGCGATCGTTGCGACCGGCTCCCCGTTCGACATGGTCACCACGGTCGACGGCCGACGGCACGAGATCGGCCAGGCGAACAACGTGTTCGTCTTCCCCGGCATCGGCCTCGGGGCGATCGTGGCCGAGACGCGGGCGGTCACCGACCGGATGTTCCTGCTCGCCGCCCGCGAGCTCGCGGCGGCGGTCACCGATGCGCGGCTGGGCGACGGCGCGCTGTACCCGCCGGTCGATGCCCTGCGCGCGGTGTCACGCCGGATCGCCGTCGCGGTCGTGCACGAATCGATCAGCGCGGGCCTGTCCGTCGCTGCGGAGCGCGACGGCGGATTCGACCCGGAAGCCGCGGTCGATGCCGCGATGTGGTGGCCCGGCTATGTGCCGTACGTGCCAGCTCGCAGCATCGAACGCCGGCGCGGCCTCGAGACCTGAGCCGTGGCGCCCACCTCGGTCCGTGCCGCCGTCCTGCCGGCGCTCGGTGCAGCGGCGGTCATCACCGAGCTCGAGTTGCTCGAGCCGCGCGCCGGCGAGGTCCGTGTCCGGATGCTGGCGTCAGGCGTCTGCCACTCGGACCTGCACGTGCGCGACGGCGAGTGGGACCGACCGACGCCGATCGTCATGGGCCACGAGGGCGCGGGTCGGGTCGAGTCGGTCGGCCCCGGCGTGACGACGCCACGTATCGGGGAGCTTGTCGCGCTGTCGTGGCTCATCCCGTGCGGCGTCTGTCGGGTCTGCCGTCGTGGCCAGACCTGGGCCTGCGCCGACTCCCCGTCGTACCGGCACGCCCTCCTGGACGGGACCCGTCCGTTCCGGACCATCGGCACCACGGGCGGCATCGCCAGGCTCGACGGCGAGCCCGTCCGCGCGTACTGCGCGATCGCGACGATGTCCGAAGCCGTCGTCGTGCCCGCCGCTGCCGCGATCGCCGTGCCGCCCGGCACCGACCCGGCGGTCGCCGCCCTC
>DASSII010000029.1:0-88234 GCA_035692005.1 Candidatus Limnocylindrales bacterium
GAGCGGCTGCCGGCCTCGCGGGCGATGGCCTTGATCTCGACCGTACCGCTGTGGATCTCGGGGACCTCGAGCTCGAACAGGCGGCGCAGGAAGCCCTTGTGGGTCCGGCTCACGAAGATCTGCGGGCCGCGGACGGAGCGCCGGACCTCGAGCACGAACGCCTTGACGTTCTGGCCGATGCGGTAGTGCTCGAGCGCGGACTGCTCGGTGGTCGCAAGGATCGCTTCGACGTTCTTGCCGACGTCGAGGATGATCGCGCGAGGCTCGACCCGGTTGACGGTCCCGGTGATGAGCTCCCCTTCGCGGCTGGCGAACTGGTCGAAGACCTGGTCGCGCTCGACTTCGCGGATGCGCTGGAGGACGATCTGCTTGGCGGTCTGGGCGCCGATCCGGCCGAACACATCGCCATCGAGCTGTTCGGTCTCGACGACGTCGCCGGGCTTCGCGTTCGCCTCGAACCTGCGGGCGTCATCGACCGTGATCTGGGTCAGCTCGTCCTCGATCTCGTCGACCACGAGACGCGCGCGGTAGACACGGATGCGACCGGATTCGGCATCGATCTGGACGTGGATGTCCTCGTCCCCGGCCACGCGGCGATAGGCGGACTGGATGCCGTCCTCCACCGCTCCGATGAGCTGTTCGCGCGAGACCTGCTTCTCCGCGTTGAGCTGGAGGAGGGCGCCCACGAAGTCTCGACTCACGATCGCCTCCTCTGTTGCGCACGATGCCGGAAACGACCGGTCCGAAAAAAAACGTGGGGGTCACCCACGTCACGGAGCGGCCGTTCAGTTGGCGCGGAGTATACACCCGGAGGGGTGGACGCTCAAACGGGAACGGCCGGCTCCGGGTACCGCTGCGCGACGTATGCCTCGAGGATGTCGATGAACTCGGCGACCAGCCCGTCGCCGCGGAGCGTCCGGTCGAGCTTGCCGTCGATGAACACGGGCGCCACCGGATCCTCGAACGTGCCGGGCAACGAGATGCCGATATCGGCGTGCTTGCTCTCGCCGGGGCCGTTGACCACGCAGCCCATGACCGCGACCCGCAACTCCTCGGCGCCGGGATGGGTCTCGCGCCATTCGGGCATGCGGTCCTTGAGGTAGGTCTGGATCTGCTGGGCCATCTCCTGGAAGAACGTGCTGGTCGTGCGACCGCAGCCCGGGCAGGCCGACACCTGTGGCAGGAACGAGCGCAGGCCCATCGACTGGAGGACCTGCTGGGCGACCTCGACCTCGCGCTCACGAGGGGCGCCTGGTTCGGGGGTGAGCGACACGCGGATCGTGTCGCCGATGCCTTCGTTGAGCAGGATGGCCAGGCCGGCTGTGGAGGCGATGATGCCCTTGTCGCCCATCCCGGCCTCGGTCAGGCCGAGGTGGAGCGGGTAGTCGCAGCGCGCGGCCAGCAGGCGGTACACGTCGACGAGGTCGCGGACGCCGCTCACCTTGGCGCTGATGATGATCTGGTCGTGGCGCAGGCCCGTGGCCTCGGCGAGTTCCGCCGAGCGCAGGGCCGACTGGAGCATCGCCTCGATCATCACCTCGCGGGCGTCGAGCGGCGCTGCCAGCCGCGCGTTGGCGTCCATCAGCTCGGTCAGGACGGCCTGGTCGAGCGAGCCCCAGTTGACCCCGATGCGGACCGGCTTGCCGTTATCGACCGCCACCCGGACGATGGTCGCGAAATGCTCGTCGTGGCGTTTCGCGCCGACGTTGCCCGGGTTGATCCGGTACTTGGCAAGCACGGCGGCTGTCTCCGGATACTCCGCCAGCAGCTTGTGGCCGTTGTAGTGGAAGTCGCCGATGATGGGCACGTCGACGCCGAGACCGCGGACCTTGCGGACCATCTCCGGGACCGCCGCGGCGGCTTCCTCGGTATTGACCGTGACGCGGACGAGTTGGGATCCCGCGTGGGCCAGCCGGGCGACCTGGATGGCCGTCCCGTCGGCGTCGGCCGTGTCGGTGTTGGTCATCGACTGGACGACGACCGGATGCGCGCTGCCGACGAGGACGCCGCCGACGTCGACGCTGACGGTCGGCCGGCGGGTCGGCCGAAGCTGGTCGGGCGACGTCATGGCGTGGGCGTCGGGCCCCCGCCGAGGCTTCGGATGATGTCGAAGCCGGTGACCCAGATGATGAATGCGAACAGGAACACGAACCCGACGACGTAGGTCAGTTGCTCCGCGCGCAGGCTGATGCGCGTGCCGAACAGGCGCTTGAGCGTGATGATCAGCATCCGCCCGCCGTCGAGCGGCGGGAACGGCAGGATGTTGACAAGCGCCAGGTTGGCCGACAGGATGCCGGCCACGTAGAGGGTCAGGATCGGCCCGGCGTTCCAGAACACGTCACCGATCTGGGTCGCGATGCCGACCGGCCCGGCGACCGGTGGCGGTGCGGTCGGGTTGCTGGCCACCGAGCTCACGAGCGCCCCGAGGCCGCCCAGGATGAGGCCGAGCGCGTTGACCGTCTGGTCGGCGCCGATGGCGATCGCGTCGGGCAACGGATTGGTCGTCGATGCGCCGTCGAAGTAGCCCTCCCACGGCCGTTCGCGCTGCGAGATGCCGAGGGTTCCCTGTTGCGCAGCGGTCGCCGGATCGCGCAGCGTCACCGACACGTCGCGACGCACCCCGGCGGCATCATCCACCGTGAGGCTGATCGTCTCGCCCGCGCGCGAGCGCAGGCCGTCGAGGATCGACCGGCCCGTGATGAACTGGTATCGCTCGCCATCGACCGCCACGAGTGCGTCGCCGGCGGTCAGCCCCGCGGCAGCGGCGGGCGAGCCCGGCTGGACCTCGAAGAAGCGCAAGCCCATGTACGGCGACGCCAGCCAGGCGATCCCCGTGAAGATGACGAAGGCGAGCACGACGTTCATGACGACGCCGGCGACGAGGATGACGAGCTTCTTCGGCAGCCGCTGGGCCGAGAACGAGCGGGGGTCGTTGGCACCCTCGCCGTCCTCGCCTTCGAGCTTGACGAAGCCGCCGATCGGCAGCCAGTTGAGCGTGTACAGCGTCTCGCCCCTGGAACGCAGCACCTTCGCCCGCGGCGGGAAGCCGATGCCGAACTCCAGCACGCGCACCCCGAACAGGCGGGCCATCACGAAATGGCCGAGCTCGTGGATGACGACCAGGATGCCGAGGATGCCAAAGAACAGGACGACGGTCACGATCGACTGCAGGAACCCGGTCATGTCGCGCCTCCGACCGGGCCGTGCGAGAAGGCCGAGCGGACCTCGGCATCGAGGGCGGCCAGCGCGTCGACATCGGGGAGTGCCGCGCCCGAGCTGCCGAACCGGGCGATGGCCGCCTCCAGCAGGCGCGGGATCCCCGCGAAGTCGAGTGACCCGTCGAGGAACCGTGCGACCGCCACGTCGTCGGCGGCGATGAGGGCGGCCGACGCCCACGGACCGGCTCGGCCGGCATCGCGCGCGATGCGCAACGCGGGAAACCGCCCGACGTCAGGAGCGCGGAAATCGAGGCGAGCCGCAGCGATGAGGTCGGGCGCGGCGGCCGGCGAGGGTCGACGATTCGGGAAGGTCATGGCGTACTGGATGGGGAGTCTCATGTCCGGGGTGCCCAGCTGGGCCTTGAGGGAACCGTCGACGAAGCGGACGGCGGAGTGCACGACGCTCTGCGGGTGGATGACGACCTCGATGGCGTCGTAGTCCACATCGTACAGCCAGTGCGCCTCGATGACCTCCAGGCCCTTGTTCGCGAGGGTCGCCGAATCGATGGTGATCTTGGCGCCCATCGACCACGTCGGGTGCTGGAGCGCCTGTTCCGGCGTCGCGACTGCGAGTGCTTCCGGTTCTCGATCGAGGAAGGGGCCGCCGGAGGCTGTGAGCACGAGGCCGGCGACAGTCGTCATCGATTCGCCGACGAGGCACTGCCACATCGCAGAGTGCTCGGAATCGATCGGCCGGAGCCAGGCCAGCGGGCTGGCATACGGATCCCGCTCGTCCGCGCCGCGTCGGTCCGCGGCGAGGGCGCGCGCGAGCGGCATCACGAGGTGGCCGCCCGCCACCAGGGTCTCCTTGTTGGCGGTCGCCACGACCTTGCCGGCCCGCAGCGCCGCCAGGACGGGTCGCAGGCTGACGATGCCGCCGGTCGCCACGACGACCAGATCGACATCGTCGCGCGTGGCAAGCTCGACGAGCGCCGCGTCGCTCGGTCCGACCGTCGCGACCCTGGGGCGCAGCCGCGCCGCCTGGACCTCGAGCGCCGCGCGGTTGGTGCCGGTCGCCAGCGCGATCACCTCGAAGGCATCGGGATGGGCGGCCAGCACCTCGACCGTCTGCGCTCCGATCGAACCGGTCGATCCCAGCAGCGCGACACCCAGACGGCGCGGGTCAGCCGATGACGGCGACGACATACAACGTCAGGACGGGTGCGGCAAACAGGAAGGAATCGACCCGGTCCAGCATGCCGCCGTGACCCGGGATGAGGCTCCCGGAGTCCTTGGCGCCGGCAGCGCGCTTGAGCATGGATTCGGCGAGGTCGCCGGCCTGCGCGGCGAGCGCCACGAGGGGGCCCAGGACGAGCGCGTGGACGGGGGCCTGGCCGAGCCCGCCCAGCACCAGCGCGACGATCAGCGTGGTGGCGGCGATCCCGCCGACCAGCCCGGCGTAGGTCTTCGATGGCGAGATATGGCTGAGGAACCGCTCACGCCCGAACCGCTTGCCGACCAGGTAGGCGCCGGTGTCGTACGCCCACACGGCCAGCAGGAGCAACAGGATCCAGCCGCGTTCGGGGCCGACGACCTGCAGCGGCGCCCCAGCCGGGATGGCCGGGGCCGCCAGCCCGAGTCGGACGACGAACGCCAGCAGGCTGACGTACAGGGCGCCGAACACGGTCGCCATCCAGGTCCCCAGGCCATCGCGCGGATCCGGCTTGGTGAAGGCTGCCACGGCCACCAGCACGATCCCGACCGCGGTGAGCAACAGGCCGCTTCCCTCGAGGACCTCCGGGAACGTCGCATCGAGGATGACCGTCAGGGCGAGGGCCGTGCCAAGGATCCCGAACGCCGGATAGCCGGCGCTGCGGAGCAGGTCGAAGACCTCGCGCGCCGCCAGGATCGTCACGAGCGCGATGGCGGCAGCGAGGACGACCGGGACCGCGCCGCCGATGGCGAGAACGAGGAGGAGGACCGGGACGAGGACGGCGGCGCTGATCGCCCGCTGGCGCACCCTGCCCTGCCTAGCGACCGAAGCGGCGCTGCCGCCGTGCGAACTCGAGGAGCGCGGCGTCGAACTCGGCCGGCCCGAAATCCGGCCACAGGGCGTCGCAGAAGAAGAACTCGGCGTAGGCGGACTGCCAGATGAGGAAGTTGGAGAGGCGTTGCTCGCCACCGGTCCGGATCAGCAGGTCCGGATCAGGCAGCCCGGCCGTGTAGAGCGCGGCGCCGACCGCGGCCTCATCGATCGACTCGGGCGGGGTGCCCGCGGCGATGAGCCGACGGACGGCGTCGACCAATTCCGTCCGGCCCGCATAGTTGAAGGCGATGTTGAGGATGAGCCGGTCACCGGCGCTGGTCTCGTCGAGTGCGTCGTCGATGGACCGACGGGTGGCATCGGGCAGCTCGTCGAGGCGGCCCAGCAGACGGACGCGCACGCCCTGGCGGCGCAGCTCGTCCGTCTCGCTGCGGATGGCCGCTTCGAGCAACTCGAACAGGCCGGCCACCTCGTCATCGGAGCGAGCCCAGTTCTCGCGACTGAAGGCGTACAGGGTCAGGACCGGTACGCCCCGTCGAACCGCGTGGCGCAGGATGCCCCGGATGGCCTCGACGCCGGCGCTGTGCCCCTCGAGCTCCGGCAGATCGCGCTGCCGGGCCCAGCGTCGATTGCCGTCCATGATGATCGCCACGTGCCGCGGCAGTTCGTCGACGAGCGGGGGCGGTTCGTTGCTCGCCGCATCGACGGGCGCGGGACTCGGCGGCGTCGCCGTCTCGTGAGCGGACGGCGGCGCGTCGGTCGGACGGGCCAGCGGGACGCGGGCCACTAGACCTCGAGGACCTCCTGTTCCTTCGCCGAGCCGCGCCGATCCACGTCGGCGATGTGGCGGTCGGTCGTCTTCTGGAGCGTGTCGACCTGCCGATGGGCCTCATCGGTCCCGAGATCGCCGTCGCGCTCCTCACGCTTGAGCTGGTCGTTCGCCTCGCGCCGGATGTTGCGGATCTCGACGCGCGCCTCCTCCATGCGCTTATGGACGACCTTCACGAGGTCCCTGCGACGTTCCTCGGTGAGGGCCGGGATGTTGAGGCGCACCACGGTGCCGTCGACGTTCGGTGTCAGGCCGATGTCGCTCTTGGTGATCGCCTTCTCGATCGCGCCGAGGACGCCACGGTCCCACGGCTGGATGACGATCTGGTGGGGCTCCGGCACGCTGATGCCGGCCAGCTGGTTGAGCGGCGTCTGGGTGCCGTAATAGTCCACGCTGATGCGTTCCACCAGCGCCGTCGACGCCCGCCCGGTGCGGACGCCCTGGAAGTCGCGTTCCATGGCATCGACAGCGCGCGCCATGCGATGGTCGGCGTCGGTGAGGATGTCGGTGCTCACGTGGCCGCTCCTCCACTCGAGATGATGGTCCCGACGGGTTCACCCGTGGCGACCTTGGTGATGTTGTCCGGATGGTCGAGCTTGAAGACGACGATGGGCAGGTCGTTCTCCATGCACAGGCTCACCGCGGCCGCGTCCATGACCCGCAGCTGGTCCCGGAGCAGGTCCGCGTAGTCGAGCTGAGCGTAGCGCTGCGCGCCCTCGTTCGTCATCGGATCGCGGTCATACACGCCATCGACCTTGGTGGCCTTGAGCAGTACTTCCGCGTTGATCTCGACGGCGCGCAGGGCGGCCGCGGTGTCGGTGGTGAAATACGGATTGCCGGTGCCCGCCACGAAGATCGTGACGCGACCCTTCTCGAGGTGACGGATCGCCCGACGTCGGATGTATGGCTCGGCGACCTCGTTCATCGCGATCGCGGTCATGACCCGCGTCGGCACGCCGGCCTTCTCGAGCGCATCCTGCAGGGCCAGGCCGTTCATGACCGTGGCCAGCATGCCGATGTAGTCCCCGGTCGCCCGATCCATGCCCTTGGCCGCCGCGGCCATGCCGCGGAAGATGTTGCCGCCGCCGACGACGATCGCGACCTGCACGCCGCGGCCATGGACATGCTTGACCTGGTCCGCGATGAACGCGCAGAACGCCGGGTCAACGCCGTACGGCCGGTCGCCGAGCAGGGCCTCGCCGGACAGCTTGAGCAGGATCCGGCGGTAGCGCAGACCCGGATCGCTCGCTGCCGTCGCCGGCGCGGCGTTGGTCACAGCTCCTCCCCGAGCCCGTAACGGACGAAGCGCCGAACCCGGATGTTCTCGCCGATGGTCGCGATCTGGTGGGTGATGAGGTCGCCCACCGTGCGCTCCTCGTCGCGGAACGGCTGCTCATACAGGCACACCTGCGAGAACCACTTCTTGAGCTGGCCTTCGACGATCTGCGGCCGGATGTTCTCGGGCTTCTGCTGGACCGACTCGTCGGCCGCCAGCTCGGCGCGCTTTGCCTCGAGGACGTCGGCCGGGATCCGGTCTGCCTCCACGTAGAGCGGCGCCAGACCGGCCACCTGCACGGCCAGGTCGCGCACGAGCTTCTGGAACTCGTCGGTGCGGGCGACGAAGTCCGTCTCGCAGTTGACCTCGATGAGGACGCCGACGCGACCGCCGGTGTGGATGTAGCTCGAGACCAGGCCCTCGCGTGCGTCGCGATCGGCCTTGCGGGCCGCAGCCGCGAGTCCCTTGTCGCGCAGGATCGTGACCGCAAGCTCGAGGTCGCCATCTGCCTCGATGAGCGCCTTCTTGCAGTCCATGAACCCGGCGCCGGTCCGCTCCCGAAGTTCCTTGACCAGCTCGGCCGAGATGTCCGCCATGGGGGTGTGTGCTCCTGTCGTGTGCATCGCTTCCTGTATTCGTGGTGGTCCTGTGTCACTCCCTCGCGGGCGCTCGTCGCGCCTCGCGGCCGGCGGGAGGATCGCCGACGTCGGTCGCGGGGGCGTCGATCCGTCGCTCGCGACGAGATCGACCGTCCGTCAAGCGGGCGTGTCGGTCTCCGCCTTTTCGGCCGCTTCGCGGGCGAGCTCGGCGGCGATCTCCTCGGGAGTCGCCTCCGCCGGTTCGGCGACCGCCGCTTCGGCCCGCGCGACGCGATCGCCAGGAAGCAGGTCGTCGTCGTCGGCGTCTGGCTCGAAGGTCAGCGCCGCCCCGCCGGCGAGCGCCGCAACGAGCTCGTCAGACGCGCCCGGCGCCTCCTCTTCGGTCTCGGGCATCGCGATCGATTCGATGACCTCGGGCTCGCTCGCCGCGCGCGCCGAGCGCTGCTGCGCGCCCTCGATGGCCGCCTCGGCGACCAGCGTGCAGAGCAACCGGATCGAACGGATGGCGTCGTCATTGGCGGGGATGATGTAGTCGATCTCGTCGGGGTCGACGTTGGTGTCGCCCGTGCCGACCACCGGGATCTCGAGCTTGTTCGCCTCGGTGACGGCGATCCGTTCGCGATGGGGGTCGATGATGAACACGGCGCCCGGCAGGCGCTTCATCTTGCGCATGCCACCGACCGTCCCCTGGAGCTTGATCATCTCCTCGGTCAGCTTGGCCGCTTCCTTCTTGGTCATCCGCTCGAAGTCGCCGGCCTGCTGGCGCGCCTCGAGCTGCTCGAGCAGGCCGATGCGCTTCTTGATCGTCGTGAAGTTGGTGAGCATGCCGCCGAGCCAGCGCTTCTGGACGTACGGCTGGTTGGCGCGCGTCGCCTCGGCCACGATCGGCTCCTGGGCCTGCTTCTTGGTCCCGACGAACAGGACCTGGTCGCCGCGGGCGACCGTCTCGCGGACGGCCTCGAGGGCGACATCGAGGCGCTGGACGGTCTGGGCCAGGTCGATGATGTGGATCCCGTTGCGCTCGGCGAAGATGAACGGGCGCATCTTGGGATTCCAGCGGCGAGTCTGGTGGCCGAAGTGGACTCCGGCTTCCAGTAGCTGCCGCATCGAGACGGACGGCACGGTGAGCGACCTCCTGTTCGGTTCTGTCCTCCGCGAACCCCTTGGTCGACGGGGAACCGGGCCTCGGCGCTACCGGGCGCGGCACCACCCCGGTCGGGACGGTTCGCGTGTGTGCTCCGCGCGGTTCGTGCCGGGCGGGCGGGTCGTTGATGGGCGGGCTCCGGGGGTCCCGGGCCGCGGCGGAGTGTAGCACAGGGTCGCCGTCGGGCCGGTCGGTGGGGCCGTCGCGCGGGATCGCTGCCGCGGGCCAACGACCCGGATCGGGGCGCCGCGGCCCATCGACCATGAACAACGCGAACAGCACTGGCCATGCGGCTGTCCCTGATATGCGTTCTTCATGGTCGCGTCCTCAACACGCCGCCCGGTAGTGGCGCAGCCGCGGTCCCCCGCCCGCCGCGCCCGGTTCCACGACCACGAGGTCGAAACGCAACGGCAGGTGCGGCAGGGCCATGCCATCGGGCAGGACCCCACGATCGAGCAGGCCGTACGCCCCCATCCGGAGCCGGCCGCACTTGCGGTGGTCGACGGTCTCTTCCGCCAGGCCGAAATCGCGCCGCGCTCGCCATCGGACCTCGACCACGACGAGCGTCCGCGGCGGTCCCGGGTCGACCGCCACGAGATCGAGCTCCAGGCGGCCGACATGGACGTTCCGGGCCAGGACGGACCAGCCGCTGCCGGTTAGCCGATCCAGGACGAGCGTCTCGGCGGCGTCACCCGCCAGCTGGGCCGTGGTGCGTCGCCGGGCAGCGGTCGAGCCAACCATCGCCGCAGCATGGCGACAAGCGCTCTACCGGCGATCACCAGCCACTGCACCCAGCGTCACCTCCGGGGCGAGGTCAGGCGGGCAGGATCTCGAGGGCCAGCAGATCGCCCGCATCGAGCGTCGCGTCGTCGGCCATGACCGGCAGCAGCTCACGCTCGAGCCGATCGAAGGTATCGGGTGATGCCGACGGATCGGCCAGCAGGTCGAGGTCGAGCTGGTCGCCGGCGAGCGTCCGCTGCAGGGCCAGGAACGATCGACGGTGGAACGGCGTGAGCCCCATGGCCCGGATGGCGGCACGGTGGTCGGCCGTTGCGTAGCCCTGGTTGTGCTCCCAGCCGTAGCCCGGGTAGCGCGCCGCGAGCTTGGCCATCATCCGGTCGCGGACGACCTTGGCCACCACCGAGGCACAGGCGATCGAGTAGACCTTGGCGTCACCATCGACGACGTTCGTGTAGGGACCGACGTGCGCTTCGAAGCCGGTGATCCGGTTGCCGTCGACGATGACGTGCTCGTGCCCGCCGACGCGCGCGATGGCCCGGCGCATGGCCAGATGGGTGGCGTGGTAGATGTTCAGTCGGTCGATCTCGCGCACCGATGCTGCGCCGATGCCCACCGCGATGGCCCGTCGTCGGATGATCGGGGCGAGACGCTCGCGCTGGGCCATCGACAGCGTCTTGGAGTCGCGCACGCCCTCGATCCGATGACAGCCGGGCTGCATGATCACCGCCGCTGCGACGACCGCGCCGCAGGTCGGTGCAACCCCGACCTCATCGACGCCGACGACCCGTGTCAGTCCTTCGTTCCAGAGGCGGCGTTCGTGGCGGAGGGTCGGGACGATGACGGCCATCGGCGGTAAGGGTAGCGTCAGTCGAGCGGGGACGGCGGCAGCGAACGCCGTTGCCGCATGGGGACGCTCGAATCATGCAGCGACCCCGCCATCCGGCGGGGTCGACGTTCGGGGCAGGCGCGGACCGTCAGCCGTTCGAGCGACGCTCCCGGAGGGTGGCGGCCTTGCCGACGCGCTTGCGCAGGAAGTACAGCTGGGCGCGCCGGACCTGTCCGTGGCGCAGGACCTCGATCTTCTCGATCCGCGGGCTGTTGACCTTGAAGGTCCGCTCGACGCCGACACCCGAGGCGATCCGACGCACCGTGATCGAACGGGTGATGCCGCCTCCGCGCAGACGCATGACCGTGCCCTCGAACACCTGGATGCGCTCGCGGTTGCCCTCGACGACCTTGGCCGAGACCTTCACGGTGTCACCCGTGGCGAGCTCCGGCAGGTCGGTGCGGAGCTGATCCTGGACGATCTCGTCGAGCACGTTCACGCGGCGGTTCCTTGATCAGGGGCAGCCGAAGCTGCGGGGTGGGCGTTCGGAAGGGGCCGCGAACCGGCGACCGGTGCGGGAGTATAGCACGGCGACCAGCCCGGACCGCCCCGCGCGCATCCGCCCGGGCGGACCAGGCGCACGCCCATCGGCACCCGAACCCCTACTCTGCCCCACCGTCGAGGAGATCGGGCCGGCGCGCGCGCGTGCGCTCGACAGCACGCTCCCGGCGCCACCGTGCGACCGCGCCGTGATCGCCCGAGGTCAGGATGGACGGTACAGCCATGCCTCGGAACGACGGCGGGCGGGTGTACTGGGGGTACTCGAGCAGACCGGCGCTGAACGATTCCTCCGCCGTCGACGCCTCGTCGATGGCACCCGGCAGCAGGCGGATCACGGCGTCGATCACGACCAGCGCGGGCAGCTCGCCGCCGGTCAGGACGTAGTCACCGATCGACAACTCGAGGTCGACGAAGGCGCGGATCCGCTCGTCGACGCCCTCGTAGCGCGGACAGACGAAGACCAGGTGCTCGCGCGTCGCCAGGTCGACGGCCCGGTCGTGGCGGAAGACGTCGCCGCCCGGATCGAGCAGGACGACGGTCGACTCGGGCCGGCGGACCGATTCGATCGCGGCGACCACCGGTTCGACGCGCATGACCATGCCGGCACCGCCGCCGTACGGGGTGTCGTCCACCGCTCGATGGCGCCCGAGGCCGAACTCGCGCAGGTCATGGACTCGAACCTCCGCCAACCCGCGCTCCAGGATCCGGCCGGGGATGCTCTGGGCGAGCGGTTCGGCGATCATCGCCGGGAACAGGGTCAGGACGTCGATCTCGAGCGTCATGGTGGCGGCTCGGTCGACCCTGATGCGTCGGACGCCTCGGGTGTGGAGGCTTCCTCCGACGTGGCCGTTTCGGGGGAACCGAGCGCTTCGGGCGCCCGTTCCGTGGTCGTCTTGCGGCGGCGAGCCGTGCGGCGCGGTGCTCGCGGTCGGTCTGCGCCCGTCGGCCGCGCCGTTGGCGGTCGCAGGTCGAGCGCCTCGGCATCGACGACGATCTCGCCTCGGCGCGGGGCGAAGATCCGGATGAAGGCGCGGACTGCCGGCACGTCGAACGTCCCGAACGCCCCGCCGCCGACGACGTAGACCTCGTTCTCGGCGACCCGATAGACGTCCTGGACGACGCCGAGATCGATGCCGTCGATTCCCCGGACGGTGACGCCGACGACCTCGTGCCAATAGACCTCGCCACGCGCCAGCTCGGCCGCCGGTACGGCCATCTCGAGATACGCACCACGAAGACCATCGGCGAGCTCGCGCGTCGGCACCTCGCGGAACCGCAGGCGCCAGCCGGGCCCGTCGGCGACGGCCTCGGCCGAGTCGATCGTCAGGGCACGCTCGTCAGCTTCGCGGTAGAGCACCGTGCCAGGCCGGAAGCGGGCCTCCGGGCGATCGGTCAGCACCTCGACCCGCACGGCGCCGCGGAGCCCGTGCACGCCCCGAACGAGGGCGACCACGAGCCGTTGTTCGACGGATGCGTGGTCGCCGGTCACGACCGGGCGTCCGTCCGTCAGACGATCTCGAGCTGGACCGGCTCTCCGTCCCGGGCCGCGGTCACCTTCAACAGCGTCCGCAGTGCCTTGGCGACACTGCCATTGCGGCCGATGACCTTGCCCATGTCATCCTCGGCGACGTGGAGTTCGATGACGGTCGCCCCGTCCTCCTCGACGACCTCGACCTTGACCGCGTCGGGATCGTCGACCAGCGACTTCGCGACGTATTCGACCAGTTCCTTGGCTGCCATCTTCGTGTCGCTCCTACTTGGCGGCGGGGAGGATGCCGGCCTGCCTGAACAGGCGGACGACGGTGTCGGACGGCTGGGCGCCCTTGGCCAGCCACGCCTTCGCCTTGTCGGCGTCGACGGTGAACTCGATGGGCTCGGTCCGGGGGTTGTAGTGGCCGAGCGTCTCGATGGCGCGGCTGTCGCGCGCGCTGCGCGCATCGGCCACGACCACGCGGTAGCTCGGTTGCTTGGTCGCGCCGACGCGGGTCAAGCGGATCCTGACGGCCATGGGTCGGATTCTCCTGTTGGGATCGGCGGGGACTGGGGATCCCCGCTCGGATCGGGCTACTTGACGGTGATGAGCGCGTGGGTCTGATCGATGTCGCCACCGACCACGCCCGCGCCGATGAAGGCGTCGAACGGCTCGAGGAAGGGCTTGACCGACTCCTCGTAGTCGGCGCGCTCCTGGGGGGTCGCGTTGGCGAGCATCCCCTCGACGAGCCCGCGGATGGCCGCGACATCGACGAAGTTGACGCCCGTGTGGGTGGCACCGGCACGGCCGACGAGACCCTGGAACCGGGCATCATCGGCGAGCGAGGCGCCGGCGCCCGCATCGAGGGCGTGCTTGACGAAGTCCGGCGAGCTGCCGATGACGACGACCGCGTCGCTCGCCGCGTAGGCGAGCTCCACATGACCGTCCGGCAGGCTGCCCGGGTCGGTCGGCAGCGGGGTGCCGCCCAGCGCCCCGGCCATCCCCGCGAGGTCACGGATCGAACCGAGGTCGACGATCGTGATCGTCGTGCCGTTGTAGTCCTCGTCGCGCACGGTGATCCCCGCCTGGGCGCCACCCAGGGTCAGGAAGCTGCGCAATGTGGTCAGCAGCTGACGGCCGCCGGCCGCGTCCTTCGGGACCGACACGAGGCCGCCTTCGACCCCGCTGTCGTTGCGTGCCACGACGAGACCGGTGTCGCCCATCCAGCCGAGCGCCGAGTCGAGACCGCCGAGCATGCCGGCGACCTGGTCGATCCCCGCGAACGCCTCGGCCAGGCTCGGTTCCTTGCGGTACAGGGCGACGGTATCGACGAGGGCCTTGCCGTAGTCGTTGCCGGCCATCAGCACGATCGTCGAAGGCGGCGCGAAGTCCGCCACCTTGTTGGCTCGGTTCTCGGTCGCGCCGGGCATCGCGGCGGTGTGCGGGAACGCCCCGTCGAGGAGCAGGGCATCGCCCTCGACCCGCATCCGCATGGCCGTCCAGTCGGGGACCATGGCCAGCAGGCTGTCGCTGACCGGCGGTGTCGCGCCGGCCGAGCCCATCGCCTTCAGCGACGCGCCGAGGAGGCGCTTGAGGTCCATGAACACGAAGCCGACGTCCTCGCCGGCGATGGCGGCGCGCGCCCTGGTGTAGGCATCGGCCTTGGTGAGCCCGCTGTCGCCCTTGGTGTCGATGGCGGCCTTGATCGAGGCCGAGTCGCCGGCGATGGCCACCTTGCCACCAACGAGCGCGTAGCCCACCTTCGTCGCCGTGCCCATGGCGGCATCGTCGAACAGGGTCAACTGGGCACCCTTGTAGTCCTCGGTCGTGCCGGTCTTGCCCGACTCGCTGATCGCGCTGCCGAACCACGCTCGTGCCTTGGCCTCGTCCTTGATCGACAGCACGAGGAGGGCCCGGGTCTCGGCCACGGCGGCCTCAGGGTCGCCCGAGGTCGGCACCGCACCCACCGAGAAGGCCAGCTGCCCGTCGAACCAGGGCTTGATGTCGGTGCTGTAGGTCTGCTTGCCGTCGCTGGCGTCCGTGGTCAGTCGATCGAGGACCTCATCGAGCTTGCCCTCGAGCGCCGCCTGATCGGCAAAGCCCGGGAACTTCGAGAGGAACTGGCCGACCTTCTGACGCTGGTCCCCGGGCAGGTCGAGGCGGACCTCGCCGTACATCACGCTGTCGGCCGGCACGAAGCCCGCGACCTTCGAGGTCGAGGTCGAACCGGTCAGCACGAGGGTCCCGATGGCGGTGACCCCGACGATCAAGGCGATCAGGCCGGCAGCCGCGAGCCAGCGCGCGCGGCTCTGGCGGGGAGCGGGCGCGGGGGCGGGGGCATTCGCATCGGCGAGCGGTCGATCGCTCGGGAGCGGTCCGGCGCTGTCGCCCATGCCGACCGAGCCGGTCTCCGGTGTCGGCGGTGGCGCTCCGACCGGCGAGGTCGGCACTGGCGTGGCGGTCGTGTCCACGTCGGGGTCGGTCGCCGGGTCGGTCGCGGGGTCGTGCACGGGTCGTTCGAAGTCGGTCATCGCGCTGTCTCCTTCGGCGCCTAGCGCCGGCCCCCCATCAGGCTGCCGAGCGCACCGCGTCGACCGCCTCCGGAAAGTTGCTTCATGAGCTTCTGCATCTCGCTGAACTGCTTGACGAGCCGGTTGACCTCCGGCAGGTCGGTGCCGGCGCCGGCCGCGATGCGACGTCGGCGCGAGCCGTTGAGGACGGTGGGATCGCGGCGCTCGGCCGGGGTCATCGCCCGGATGATCGCCTCGGTTCGTTTGAGGTCGCCACGGTCGACCGCGGCCTGGGCCTCGCCGGCCATGTTGCCCATGCCCGGGATCATGCCCATGATCTGGCCGATCGGGCCCATCTTCTGGACCTGCTGGAGTTGCTCGAGCATGTCCTCGAGGGTGAAGCTGTTCTTGCGCAGCTTCTCCTCGAGCTTCTGCGCCTGGCCCGCATCGAACGTCTCCTGGGCGCGTTCGACGAGGGTCAGGATGTCGCCCATCCCGAGGATCCGTCCGGCCAGACGATCGGGATGGAAGGCCTCGAGGGCATCGGTCTTCTCGCCGGTGCCGAGGAACTTCACCGGGACGCCGGTCACGGCACTGATGCTGAGCGCGGCGCCGCCACGCGCGTCGCCGTCGATCTTGGTGAGGATCAGACCCGTCACCGGCACCGCGGCGACGAATGCCTGGGCCACCGCCACCGCCTCCTGGCCGGTCATCGCATCGACCACGAGGAGGGTTTCGATCGGCTTGACCGCCGCATCGACGGCGGCGATCTCCTCCATCAGCGCCGCATCGACGCTCAGCCGCCCGGCCGTGTCGAGGATGACGACGTCGCGGACCTGACGCTTGGCCGCCTCGACCCCCGCGCGGGCGATGTCGGGCACAGAGGTGCCCTCCGGCGCCCGGTAGACCGGGATATCGAGCTGGCGACCGAGGGTCTGCAGCTGGTCCGCCGCCGCCGGACGGTACGGGTCGGCGGCGACGAGCAACGGGCGACGACCCTGCTTGACCACGTGGCGCGCGAGCTTGGCGGTGCTCGTCGTCTTGCCCGAGCCCTGCAGGCCGACCATCGCCACGACGGCCGGGTTGCCGCTCAGGTGGAAGACGCGGTCGCCGGTGCCGAGCAACTCGACCAGCTCGTCGTGGACGATCTTCACGACCGCCTGTCCGGCCGTCAGGCTGTGCAGGATGTCCTGGCCGATGGCCCGTTCGCGGACGCGAGCGACGAAGTCCTTGACGACCTTGAAGTTGACGTCGGCTTCGAGCAGGGCGAGGCGAACCTCGCGCATCGCGGCATCGACGTCGGCCTCGCTGATCCGGCCGCGACCGGTGAGGTTGCCGAGCGTCGCGCGCAGCCGCTCGCTGAGGGTGTCGAACACGGTTCGGACCGGACTCCGTGGTGGGTGGTGGCCCGGGCCCGAACGCGAACGCGAACGGGATCGGGTGGTGCGCGGGTTCTGGCACACCGAGGCGTGGGCAGTGTAGCGCAGGCTCGGTCGACCCGCGGCCCGGACGATGGTCCGGTGCGCAGGGTCCACGCGGCCGTATGCTGCGCCATCGTGCGCAACCCGTTCGCCTCCCCGCTCTGGCGCAACCAGGCATTCGTGCGCGTGTGGACCGCGGCGAGCATCTCGATCTTCGGGTCGCTCATCACGCGGATCGCACTGCCGCTGGTCGCCATCCTGTCGCTCGGCGCCGGCCCGCTGGAGGTCGCCCTGCTGCGCAGCATGGATCTCATCGCCGCGCTGTTGGTCGGGCTCGTGGCCGGCGCCTGGGTCGATCGCCTCCGGCGCCGGCCGGTCCTGATCTGGGCCGATCTGGTGCGTGCCGTGCTGCTGGCGGCGATCCCGATCTCGTTCGTGCTGGGGACGCTCGCGTTATGGCAGCTCATCGCGGTCGCGGGCCTGGCCGCAGTCATGACCACGTTCTTCGACGCGGCCGACAACGCCTACCTGCCGACCATCGTCGAGCGGCAGCGCCTGGTCGAGGCGAACAGCGCCCTCGCCGCCAGCGGATCCGTGGCCGAGTTCGCCGGCTTCGGGATCAGCGGTTTCCTCGTCCAGTTGCTGAGCGGACCGATCACGATCGTGATCAACGCCGTCACCTACCTCATCTCGGCGGCTCTTCTCCTGTCGGTCCGCCACCAGGAGCCGGCGCCGCCCGATCACGCCGACCGGGAGCCGGTGCTCGACGAGATCCGACACGGGATCCGTCTCGTCCGACACGATCCGATCCTTCGGGCGTTCGCCGGGGCGCAGATGCTCATGTCGATGCTGTGGGGCATCTTCGGGGCGACCTGGTTCCTGTTCGCGCTCGACGAGCTCGGTGTGAGCCCCGCCCTCGTGGGGGTGGTGGCCGGCGCCGGCGGTGCGTCGTCGTTCATCGGGGCGGTGGTCGCCACGCGTGCGACGCGGCGCTGGGGCGTCGGGCCGGTCGGCATCGCGGCGATGTTGCTGGCCGCTCTCGGCAACGCCCTGATCCCGCTCGCGCCGGCGGGGATGCCACTGATCGCCGTGGCGTTCCTGCTCGGCCAGCAGCTCATCGCGGACTCCGCGATCACGGTCTACGACGTGACCGAGACCTCCGTCCGCCAGACGCTCGTCAGCGACCGCGAACTCGGCCGGGTCGCGTCCACGTTCCAGGTGGCGTCCGCGGCCGCCCAGCTCTTCGCGACGATCGGGGCCGGGTTGCTGGCCGAGGGCATCGGCCTCCGCGCCACGGCGTTCCTTGCGCCGCTCGGTGGGCTGCTGGCGGCGGCCGTCCTGTACTGGTCGCCGGTGCGGACCTTGCGTGACCTCACCATCCTCGACCAACGCCGGCCCGCCGAGGTCGTCGTCGACGTGGAGCGCGATCAGCCGGTCGGCGCCTGAGCGGGCGCCAGTCGGCGCGCGACGTCAGGCGAACAGCGCCTCGACGAACGCATCGGGGTCGAACACGAGCAGGTCGCCGACGCCCTCCCCCACCCCGACGAACCGGACCGGCACGCCGAGTCCCGCCTCGATGGCGAAGACGATGCCGCCCTTGGCGGTCGAATCGAGCTTGGTCAGGACGATCCCGGTCAACCCGACGGCGTCGTGGAACGCCTTCGCCTGGGCGAGTCCGTTCTGGCCGGTGGTCGCGTCGAGCACGAACAACGTTTCGGGTCGGGCGCCCGGCAGGCGCTTGTCGATGATGCGGCGCACCTTGGTCAGTTCATCCATCAGGTTCGACTTGGTGTGGAGCCGCCCGGCGGTGTCGGCGATGACCAGGTCGGCGCGCCGCGCGACAGCGGCATCGATCGCGTCGTACACGACGGCACCGGGATCGGCGCCCGGCGCGTGGGCCACGACCGGCACCTCCGCTCGTTCGGCCCAGATGCGGAGCTGGTCGATGGCGGCCGCCCGGAACGTGTCGGCCGCTGCCAGGATGATCGACCGACCTTCGGCACGATAGCGGGCGGCGAGCTTGCCGATCGTCGTCGTCTTGCCGGTGCCGTTCACGCCCACGACCAGGACCACCGCCGGCCCGCCGCTCGCCGCCGGCCGCGGGCCCCACTCGAGGTCGCGGTCCACGAGCAGCGCCTGCAGCCCCTCGCGGATGGCCGCTTCGGGGCCGTCGGGATGGCGGCGTCTGCGCGCCGCGTCGACCAGGTCGATGGCGAGGCTCGCACCGACGTCGCCGGCGATGAGTGTCTCCTCGACCTCGTCCCACTGCGGCCCGTCGTCGCCGCCGAGATAGCCTCGCAGCTGGGTCATGAAACCGCCGCGCGTCCGTTCCAGTCCCTGGTCCAGGGTGTGCGCGGGGGCGACCGCCAGGAACGCGGTCGGATCGAACGGGGCGAACGGCGGCTCGGCGCCTGCGGTCGGTGGGTCGTCCGCCGTCGCCGGGTCGCCCGCCGTGGACGTGGCGGCAGTGGGCTCGGGCTCGGGTTCGGGAGGTGCCAGGCCTGACTCGGGGGGCGCCGGCTCGATCGACGACGCCGGCTCCGCCGCCGGCGCGGTGTCGATCGGGGGCTCGGACTCGATGGTTTCGGGTGACTGATCGGCCCGGCGTCGCCAGAACGGCATCAGCCGGCCGCGCCGAGCCCGCGGTCCGCGGCGAGTGCCTGCGCCTCATCGAGCCGGAGGCTGATCACGCGGGACACCGAGTCGTCGCCGACGGTCACGCCGTACATCGCGTCGGCTGCCTCGATCGTGCCTCGGTTGTGGGTGATGACGATGAACTGGGTCTGGCCGGACAGGCTGCGCAAGGCATCAGCGAATCGCCCGATGTTCGCCTCGTCGAGGGCGGCATCGACCTCGTCGAGCACGCAGAACGGCACCGGCCGGACCTCGAGCATGGCGAACAGCAGGGCGACGGCAGTGAGCGCGCGCTCGCCTCCGGACAGCATCGCCAGCGCCTGCGGCTTCTTGCCCGGCGGCCGCGCGACGATCTCGATCCCGGTCGAACCAAGGTCGGACGGATCGGTCAGCGACAGCTTTGCGAAGCCGCCGCCGAACAGCTGCTCGAAGCGACGCTCGAATGCGGTCTCCAGGGCGCTGAACGTCGCGCGGAATTGCTCGGCGATCATCGTGTCCAGGTCCGCGATGAGGGCGCGCGTGCTGGCGATCGCCGAGCGGAGGTCCTCGCCCTGGGTCTCGAGGGATGCGAGGCGTTCCTTGAGCTCGGCGTATTCCTCGACGGCGAAGGGATTGGCGGCGCCGAGTTCGTGGTAGCGCCGACGAAGGTGCGCCAGTCGGCCGGGAGCCGGGGGCGCGACGGCTGGCGGGTCGGCGACCCAGCGCTCGGCGAGCCGGGCCAGCGCACCCTCCAGTGCGGCGGTGTCCTCGGCGATCGGGCCGTCGTCGGCGCCGGTTCCGTCGTTCGCGCCCATGTCGTCGTCCGCGACCGTTCCGTCGTCGGCCACCGTTCCATCGGCCTCCACCCCGAGGGCCGCCAGTCCCAGCTCGCCCATGCCGGCCAACTCGACCAGGATGCTTTCGCGCAGGGCATCGAGTCCGAGTCGCGCCTCCAGCTCGGCGTGGTCGGCCGTGCGCAAGCGGTCGTCGGTCGCGCGCAATCGTTCGCGGGCGGCCGATGCCGCCCGTTCCGCCTCGGCCAGTCGCGATCGGTCGGCGGCGTCGGCAGCGTGCAGCGCCGAGAGCGCCTCACGAGCGTCGCGTTCGGCCGCGGTCGCGGAAGCGACCTCCAGGCGCACGGCGTCGCGCTCGGCACTGAGCGTGACCTCGCGTTCAGCCAGGGCGGCGCTTTCACGCTCGGCGCGGACGACACGGTCCTCGGCCATCGCCGCCGACGCCTCTGCCCGTGCCACACGGTGCTCCGCCTCGCGCCGGCTGCCGTCGTGGACGGCGAGTCGAGCGGCCAACCGATCGCGCTGCTCGCGCAGGCCGGTCGCGCGCGTCTCCCACGTCGACAGCGCACCTGCCTCCGCTGCCTGGCCGCTCGCTCCCTGCCCTGCAGCGTGGTCCACGGCGGGCGTTGCGGGCGACAGCGACGCCACGCTCTCCTGCAGCCGCGCCACCTCCGCCGCCAGACGGTCCCGCTGCGCCTCGTGCCAGGCGGCCTCCCGGACGATCGCCTCGGCGGCCCGCGCGGCGACCCGTTCCGCTTCTTCCGCCCGTCGCCGCTCGGCCACGAGTCGCGCTTCGTCGGACCGGCCGCCCTCGAGCGCGGCGCGGGCCGTCCTGGCCGCTCGCTCGCTCGTGGCGGCGGCGGTCCGCAAGGTTTCGAGTTCGCCGTCGAGTCGCTCGAGGTCGACGGTGAGCCGCGCGTGTTCGGCCCTGCGTTCGAGGATCGAGTCGGGCGTCCCCAGGATGACCCCGGTGTCATCGACCACGGCTGATCCGTCACGCGGCACGGCGACCCAACCGGGCACGAGCACGGGCTGGATCGCGAGGCAGCTCGGCAGGTCGGGCAGCCATACGGCACGGACCAGCAGCCGTCGGACGACGCCGGTCCCGTCGCGCCGGACCGCATCTGCCAGCCGACCGCCGCCGGCGGCCGCGACCGCATCCAGACAGCGCCGGGTCGCCGCGTCCGGCGCCGGCTCCGCGCCGGACAGCCGCTCTTCGACCAGCAGCCGCCCGCG
Organism: Candidatus Limnocylindrales bacterium; assembly: GCA_035692005.1. Taxonomy (GTDB): domain Bacteria; phylum Chloroflexota; class Limnocylindria; order Limnocylindrales; family CSP1-4; genus SPCO01. The sequence goes on from DASSII010000029.1 coordinate 21,224, forward strand.
CTCACCCGACAACTCGGTGACACCGGCCGCGGGGATCAGGTACGCCCGACTGCGATCGGCGAGCGCCGCCTCGACGGCCGCCCGGAGGTCCGGGTCGACCGCCAGGTCCTCGTCGAGCCGTCGACCGCCCGACCGTCGAGCGGCCCGCGCGATCGGTCGTCGCTCGTCCTCGTCCAGGCGCTCGGTGAGCGCTTCGAGTCGACCGCGGACCGCGGCGGCGGTGGCCGATACGGTGGCCAGTCGGTCGGCGGCCGTCCGGCGCTCCGCGTCGGCGGTTTCGAGCGCGACGCGCGCGGCTTCCCGCGCGTCCCGCGCTGCACCCTCGGCGGCGGTGGCGAATTCGAGCGCGCGCCGGGCGGCCTCGAACGTCGTCGCCGCGGCAGATCGTCTCGCCGCGGCATCCTCGGCCGCGGCAAGTTCCTCCGCGGCCCGGCGCTCGGCGTCGGTCAACCGGCGGCGGGCCGTCTCCGTCTCCGCCTCGCGGGCCGCCTCGGCCCGGCGCACTGCCGCCAGTTCCTCGCCACGCGCCTGCGATGCGCTGCGCAGGGTGGCCAACTCGGCGAGCGCCTCGGCCAGCACGCGGTCGGCTTCGGTGACGGCCGCTTCGAGGTCGAGATCGCGGGCCGGAACCGGGGCTGCCATGGCGCGACGCTGGGTCGCCGCCTCGGCCTCGGCGGTCGTTCGCTCGTCGACCAGGCGGCGCCGGTCCCGGTCGACGGCCTCGAGCTCGGCGACCAGCCGCCCGTCGCGCAACTGGACCCCGGTGAGGGCGGCCCGGGCGGTCTCGTACGTTTCCCGTCGCTGCCGCTCGACGTCGGCCCGAGCGGCCAGCTCGCCTGCCAGCGACGACGCGGACGCCTCCGCCGCTTCCAGCTCGCTCATCGCCCGCGCCGCATCGGCCTGCGTCCGCTCGCGGCGTCGGGCAGCCTCGGTCGCACGGCCGGCCGCTTCGTGCCAGCGTACGTGGCTGGCGGCAAGCAACGCCGTGACCAGCTCGTCGCCGACACTCGACCGCGTGGCGTGCTGCTCCGCCTGGGCGGCCAGCCGGCGGACCTGCGGCCGCAGCTCCGCCACGATGTCCTCGACGCGAGCGAGGTTCGCCTCCGACTCGGTCAGCTGGTCCTCGGCCTTGCGCCGGCGGCGCTCGTGGCGGCGGACGCCGGCGACCTCCTCGAACAGCGGTCGCCGTTCCTCGGGCCGGAGGGCGAGGGCCTGATCGACCATGCCCTGACCGATGAACAGGAAGGCGTTGTCCGCGAGGTGCGCAGCGTCGAGCAGGTCGACCAGGTCGCGCAACCGGATGCGCTGCTTGTTGAGCAGGTACTCGTTCTCGCCACTGCGGAACAACCGCCGACCGAGCTCGAGGACCGAGAAGTCGACCGGCAGCAGGCCGTCGGCGTTGTCGAGCACGAGGGTGACGTCGGCCATGCCCTGGGCCGAGCGTCGCTCCGAGCCGGCCCAGATGACGTCCTCGGCTTTGCGCGAGCGGAGCGCCCGGCCCTGCTCGCCGAGCGCCCAGCGCAGGGCATCGGCGAGGTTGCTCTTGCCAGATCCATTGGGGCCGACCACCGCACTGATCCCGCCGCCGAACTCGACGTTCGTCCGTTCGGCGAACGACTTGAAGCCCTGCAGGCGGAGCGCCAGCAGGCGCGGCGGCGCCGGGACGTGGGCGGGACCCGTCGCCCCGAGCTCGTCACGCAGGGTCCGGTCCGCGGTCGTCACGTCGGCGTCGACCCGTCGGGGCCCGGACCGGACCGTCGTTCGGCGCGGATCCGCTCGATCGCCTCGGACGCCGCCGCGGTTTCGGCCACCCGCCGCGACGAACCCTCGCCGACGCCGAGGACGGTGCCGTCGACCCGGACCTCGACCCGGAACGATCGTTCGTGATCCGGCCCGGATGCATCGACCAGGCGGTACTGCGGCCGGTCGCCGGTCCGCCGTTGGGTGTATTCCTGCAGCCGCGACTTGGGGCTCTTGAGCGAGAACACGGGTGTCTCGAGCGACAACTCGGGCTCGGCCAGCTCGACCAGCCAGGTGCGGACCCGTTCGTAGCCGACGTCGAGATAGAGCGCGCCGGCGAGCGCCTCGAACGATGAGGCCAGCAACGATGGACGACGCCGGCCGCTGCGGCGGGACTCGCCCTCACCCAGCAGCAGGTACGAGCCGAGATCGATCCGACCCGCCAGCCGGGCGAGCCCGGTCGTCGACACGATCGCCGCGCGACGAGCCGACAGCGCGCCCTCGTCCTCGAGCGGATGGCGCGCGTAGAGCGCCTCCGAGATGCTGAGGTTCACGACCGCATCGCCGAGGAATTCCAGGCGTTCATTGTGGCCGCGCGCAGCGTCCGGGTGCTCGTGCAGCCAGCTGGAATGGACGAGTGCCTGCTCCAGCAGGTCGAGGTCCCGGACCGGGAGGCCCAGACGCTCGGCGACGGCCTGTCCGGGGTGCACCCGAGACTCGGCCGTCGAACAGCTACGTGGAGCGCTCGTCGATGTAGTCGACGGCGTCCTGGACGGTCCGGATCTTCTCCGCGTCCTCGTCCGAGATCTCCGTCCCGAACTCTTCCTCGAGGCTCATGATCAGCTCGACCAGGTCGAGCGAGTCCGCATTGAGGTCGTCGACGAACGACGCCTCAGGCTTGACCTCATCCTCGTCGGCGCCGAGCTGCTCGACGACGATCTTCTTGAGCCGATCGTACGTTGTGGCCACTGACTCCCTCCTCGGAGCTGGGTGCGGGGGAGACCGTCCCGAGAACGCCATTCATCAGGCGTCGCATCGGGTCTCCACTGTACGTGCGTGCCAGCTCGACCCACTCGGCGATGGCCACCCGGGCCGGCGTGGCGGAGTGTAGCACCTCACCAAGGGCCGTTCGGAGCAGTGCGCGGTCCATCCTGGCCAGTCCCGTGACGGGGTAGCGAGGGGCGACATCGCCGATCCGGGCGTCGATCGCGTCCCGATGCTCGACCACGGCTGCCACAAGCTCGCGGGCCAGCGCGGCCGCCGTCTCGTCGCGTTCCGTGTCGGCCAGATGCCGCTCGAGGATCGCGTCCGCGGTGCGCTGGCCGAAGTCGGCCTCGAAGATCGCGGCCAGCGCGAGTCGACGTCCCGTCCGTCGTCCGCGCTGGCGATCAGCCTCCGACCCCATCGACGATGACCGTCACGGCGCCCAGATCGAGACCGAGGAATCGTTCGACCGTGGCGGCCACCGCGGCTCGGACCTGGGCGGTCAACGGGCCGAGGGCGTGGCCGGGACGGGCCACCAGTCGCACACGGACGAGGACCCGGTCATCGCTGACGCGGACCCGGACCGCCGGGCCGGCCAGCCAGCCGCGCCAGGCCGGTCCACCGTGGCCGACCCGGGCGACGCCGGGCACCTCGAACGCCGCCGAGCGGACGAGTTCGGCGATGACCCCGCGTCCGACCGTCAGTTCCGGGCCAGTCATCGGCTGATCTCCTCAGGCTGCGATGGGTCGCTGGCGGCGGTGCCGGACGGTGTCGCCGCCCTGGCACGTTCGGCCGCGTCGTCCGCGAGTGCGTCGGCGATGAGCTCGGGGACGCGAGCTCGCGCGGTCCGTGCCGCCACCTCGCAGGCGAACGTGATCATGCGCCGCCTGGCGCTGCCGTGGGTGATGATGACGGTGCCGCGCACGCCGAGCAATGGCGACCCGCCCTGCGTCTCGTAGTCGAACACCGCGCGGATGCGACCGATCCCGGGCCGCATCAGCAGGTACGCGAGTCGACCACGCCACGACCGCCGGAACTCCGCCCGCCACAGGTCGAAGATGAACGTCGACAGACCCTCGAAGAACTTGATCACGACGTTGCCGGCGACCGCGTCGGTGACGACCACGTCGGCGAGGTGCTCCGGGAGGTGGCGACCCTCGACATTGCCGACGAACCGCAGCGTCGACGCGTCGATGAGCTCGGTCGCGCGCTGGATCCGGGCATCGCCCTTGCCTTTCTCCTCGCCGATGCTGAGGAGCGCCACGCGCGGGTCGGCGACGCCCAGCACGCGCTCCGCGAAGATGGCCCCCATGCGGGCGTACTGGGCCAGGTGCTCGGCGGTCGAGTCGGGGTTGGCGCCGATGTCGATGAGCACCATCGGGCCCGATTCGGTCGTCATCTGGACCGCCAGGCCGGGGCGTTCGACGCCGGGCAGGCGACCGAGCCGAAGGATCGCCGCCGCCATCCCGGCCCCGGTGTGGCCGGCGGTGACGACCGCATCCGCCGCGCCGGCCTTGACGAGGTCGGTGGCGACCAGGATGGAGCTGTCCTTCTTCTCGCGCAGCGCCAACGCGGGGTGCTCATCCATGCCCACCACCGAACCGGCGTGGACGATCCGAACGTTGCCCGGGAGGGCGCCCGCACGGGCCTGCAGTGTCGCCGCGTCACCCACCAGGATCAGCTCGTCGAGCGGATGCTCGCGGGCGTAGTCGACGACGCCCGGGACGATCTCCGCGGGACCGTGGTCACCGCCCATCGCGTCGAACGCGACGCGGACGCCGCCGGCACCGACCGTCGAGGGTGCGGACCGCGGCGTGGTCACCGGGTCAGCGAGGGGCGTCGTCGCCGCCGCTGCTCGCCGGCTTCGGCGGGACGGCCAACCGGCCCTGGTAGTAGCCGCAGTTCGGGCAGACCCGATGCGGCAGCTTCATCTCGTGGCAGTGCGGACACTCCTCGAGCTTGGGCAGGTCGATCGCGAGGTGCGAGCGGCGCTCGCCCTGACGCGCATGCGAGACGCGCCGCTTGGGTACACCCATAGGGTCGTGGGCTCCTTGTGTCGTGTCGTGGCGCGTTGTCGCTGTCGGGACGGGCGCTCGGGGATCGATGCGCGCGGACGGCGCCGGCTGCGGAGTCTACCGCGAAATCGGGTCCGTCGTCCGCATCAGCGGCCAGTCGAGACCAGCGGCAGCTGACCGCGGATCGTGATGCTCAGGCCGCGCGTCGTGTAGCCGAGGCGCTCATTGAGCGCACGCATGTCGGCGTTGCCGATCTGGGTCCAGGTGTAGATCTCGCGGATCCCGGCGGCCGCGGCGAACGCGAGGGTTCGCCGCTTGAGCATCGATGCCAGACCCTGACGCCGCCACCCGTGGGCCACCGCCGTGAACGCCTGCTCGGCCCGATCGGGTCGGTCGGGGTCGGCGCCGAGTCCGGCACAGGCCACGATCGCCTCCCCGGCCAGCGCCAGGAACATGGCCTCGGGCCAGAGCAGCCACTCGTCACGCCATTCCTCGCGGGTCACGAGCACCGGACGGTGGGTCGCCATGTCGGCCACGGCCTCGAGCGCGAACGGGTCGAATGCGGCGTCCCACAGCTCGGGCCGGTCGGCGACGGCGACGACCTCGATCCCGGCGGGGATGGCCGGCATCGGTTCGTCACCGACGAGCCGGACCTGCTCGATCTGGCGGTCGATCTCGCGAAAGCCGAAGCGCTCGGCGAAGGCGAGCGAACCGCCGTCGTCGACCATCGAGCCGGCCTCGCTGAAGCCGAGGTGCAGCGCATGGGCGGCGAGGCGCTCGAGCAGTGACGTGGCGATCCCGCGTCGACGCGCGGATGGCACGACCCGGACGTGCAGCCCCGCGTATCCGAAGCTTGACCGGTTGGCCAACCCGGACCCGACCAGCGCACCGTCGAGCGCCGCGACGAGGAGCAGCTGCGGGTCGGTCGCCGCCCGCAGCTCGGCGACCGACGGCGCCCGCTCGGTGGGCAGGACGGTCAGGCGGACCTGGCGCCACGCCTCGAGGTCCGCGTCGGTCTCGGCCGCGCGGATGTCCAGCGTCACCCGCTGGCGCCCTCGTCGTCGCCGGCGGGCTGGAACGACCGAAGTGCCTCGAGCCGCGGATCGACGTCGTCCGCCGGGTGATCGTGCACGCCCTCGTCGAGGGGCAGGCCGCAGACGATGCACAGACCGGGGCAATCGGGCCGGTCGAGCGGGGCGATCGGCTCCGCGATGATGATGGCGTCGCGTACGGACGGTTCGAGATCGAGTTCGTGGTGGTCGGTCAGGCGCAGTGCCTCGGGCTCCTCGCCGAGCGCCACCGGGCGCCCGCTGCTGAGATCGATCGAGGGCAGGTACTCCTCCTCGAGGACGATATCGATCGGCGTCGTGAGCGGTCGCAGGCAGCGAGCGCACTCTCCTGCCAGCGACGTCGCCAGCCGCGCGTCGGCGAGGACCCCGCGGTTCGTCCGCGTGACCCGCACGCGACCACGGATGGGTTCGGCGAGGCTGAGCCCGTCCGGCAGCTCGATGCGGGCGTCGTCGACCTCGAACGACCGATCCGCGCCGGCGACATCGGCAAGCAGGCCGGCGACGTTCCAGGTGAGCGGCGATCCGGACGAGGGTCGGCTCATCGCCAGGGCGTCACGTGTGGGCGGGCGCCGGCGCGTCCTCCGCCTCGTCCTGCCAGTCGCCGTCGTCGAAGTCGTTGTGGTCGTCCGGCACCGGGGCCGGCATCGGCGTCAGCGCGGCTCGCCGGTCGTCGAGCAGGGCGATCCCCTTCTGGATGCTCTGGAGCGTCTTCTGGACGTCACCCTCGAGCCCGTCGAGGACCCCGACGGCGTACTCGTCGGCGCCGGCGCGGATCTTGTCGGCGTCGAGGTGGGCATCCTCGATGATCCTTCGGCTCTCGGCGTCGGCGGCCTGGGTGAGTCCCCGTTCATCGATCAGGAACGCCGCCTGCTCCTGGGCTCGAGCCACGATCCGCTCGGCCTCCTCCTGCGCCTTCTCGATGATCCGTTCGCCCTCGGAGTTGATCCGCTTGGCCGCCCGGACCTCCTCGGGCACGGCGACACGCAGCTCGTCGATCAGCCCGAGCGCGGCGTTCTGGTCGACGACGACGTTCGTCGTGAGCGGCAGCTTCTTGCCGTTGGCGATCAGCGATTCGAGGCGCTCGACGAGGAAGATGATGTCGATGGCGATGGCCCTCCTGCGCCGTCGATTATGGCACGGGCCCGTGGCTCAGCGACGAGCGAGCGCCCGCTCAAGGGCAGTCCGCGCCGCCGCCGGGAGCATCGCCGAGACATCGCCGCCGAACGAGGCGATCTCCTTGACGAGGCTCGAGCTGACGTAGCTGTTGGCGATCGAGGTCATGAAGAAGACCGAGTCGATGCCCGGTGCCAGGACCCGATTGTTGTGGGCGAGCTGCATCTCCATCTCGAAGTCGCTGATGGCGCGCAGGCCGCGGACGATCGATGTCGCACCGTGCTGCCGGGCGAAGTCGACGGTCAACCCATCGAACTCGGCCACGGCCACGCGATCGAGGGGCGCCCCGTCCTCGGCCAGCGCGCCGCGGATGACCTCCATCCGCTCGGCCACGCTGAGCATGGGCGACTTCTTCGGGTTGGCGAGCACCGCGACGACGACCGAATCGAACACGTTCGCGGCCCGTTTGATGATGTCCAGGTGACCGTTCGTGATCGGATCGAACGAACCCGGGTAGACCGCGACGCTCATGCGTCCTCCGTGCGTCGATAGAACGTCAGCGAGGTCTCACCGAATCGGCGCTCGCGCTCGGATGCTAGCAGCCCCACCCTGCGCGGCGGGACGTCGCGCCAGAAGTGCTTGGCGACGACCCGGGCATCTGGCGCCAGCATCGGCACCAGGGCGGTCAGGGCTGCCAGCAGCGCCTCGCGATCCGCATAGGGCGGATCGACGATGACGATGTCGAACGGCGCCGCGGCCCGGCTCGACGCGTCCGTGAGCCACGGAACGGCGTCGGCTCGGATCACCCGGGCCGTGGTCGCCAGGCCGGTGCGCTCGAGGTTGGCCTCGATCACGCGGACGGTGCGGGCATCGCGCTCGACGAACGTCGCCGACGCCGCCCCGCGCGACAACGCCTCGATGCCGGCGGCACCGCTGCCGGCGAACAGGTCGAGGACGTTGGCGCCGGGCAGGTCCGGCTCGAGGATCGCGAACAGCGTCTGCTTCACCCGGTCCGCCAGCGGTCGCGTTCCGGGACCCGGGGCGTCGAGCCGGATCGAGCGGGCCGTCCCGGCGATGACCCGGCCGGCCTGGGGCGTCATGTTCCGCTCGCGGGCTCGGCCGCAGCGAGGTGGCGCAACCAGCCGCCGGCCAGTTCGCGGGTCAGCGGACCGAGGTCCGCCCTGGACGAGTCCAGGACGCCGGCGGCATCGACCAGCGCTTCGGCATGCTCGCGAGCGCGGACGGCCAGGGCCTGGTGATCGCGTCGCACCAGCGATGCGACCCGCAGCCCGGGCAGGCCGCTCTGCGCGAAGCCCAGGACATCGCCTTCGCGGCGCAGCTCGAAGTCGCGCTCCGCCAGCTCGAAGCCGTCGCTCAGCTCGGCGATGGCCCGCAGCCGCGCGACGGCGGTCGCGTCGGTCGCATCGGACACGAGGACGCAGTACGACTCGGCGGTGCCGCGACCGACGCGGCCGCGCAGCTGGTGGAGCTGCGCGAGGCCGAACCGGTCGGCGCCCTCGACGACCATCATCGTCGCCGCGGGCACGTCGACGCCCACCTCGATCACGGTCGTGCCGACCAGCACGTCGAGCGCACCGTCGCGGAAGCGCCCCATCTCGGCGTCCCGGTCGATCGGCTTCATCCGCCCGTGCACCAGCCCCACGCGCAACGGCGCCAACAGCGTGGTCAGGCGCACCGCCTCCGTCTCCGCCGCGACGGCGCCCGACGAGCTGCCATCGTCGCTGCCGTCCGTGCCCTCCTCGACGAGCGGCACGACCACGAACGTGCGGTGGCCCTCGGCCGCCTCGGCCCGGACCTTCTGCCACGTGGCGTCGAGACGGTCGGGCGTGCGGATGCCGGTCCGGATCGGGATGCGCCCAGCCGGTGGGGTTCGCAGGTCTGACACATCGAGGTCGGCGTACAACACCTGGCCGAGCGTGCGCGGGATGGGCGTCGCCGTCATCAGCAGTACGTGCGGCGTCACATCGCCAGCGGCCTTGGCCTCGAGCAGCCCGCGCTGCTCGACCCCGAACCGGTGCTGCTCGTCGACGATGGCCAGCCCGAGTCGCGCGAACGACACCGATTCGCTGAACAGGGCGTGGGTGCCGACGACCACCGACGCCTGGCCGGATGCGACCGCCTCGTTCGCCCGGGACCGCTCGGCGGCCTTCAGCGATCCGGCGATGAGGACGACATCGACCCCCACGTCGGCAAGCAACGCGCCCACCGTTTCGAGGTGCTGGCGAGCGAGCAGGTCGGTCGGGGCCAGCAGGGCGGCCTGGTAGCCGGCCCGCGCCGCCGCGGCGAGGGCATACGCGGCGACCGCCGTCTTGCCCGATCCGACGTCCCCTTGCAGCAGGCGAAGCATCGGGGTCGGGCCCGCGAGGTCGGCGCGGATGGCCTCGATCGCCGCGTGCTGGTCGACCGTCAGCGTGACATCGCGACCGACGCGCGCGGCCAGCGCTGCCGTCAGCCCGGACCGGATCGAGCCATCGGTCGCAGGATCGACGCCGATCCGCGGCGCCCGGTCGTGCCCCCGTGCGCGACGTCGCCCGACCATGCCGATCTGGAGCGCCAGCAATTCGTCGAACGCCAGCCGGTGCAGGGCGGCGTCCCGGTCCGCGAAGGTGCGCGGGTAGTGGGCCGATTCGAGGGCCGCCGCGATGCCGATCAGCCGCTCTCCGTCACGCAGCCCCGCCGGCAGATACTCGGGATACGCGTGGCCCGCCAGGTCGAGCGCCTCGCGCTCGGCGATGCGCATGCGCGAGCTGGTCAGCCCGGCCGTCAACCGGTAGACCGGCACGATCCGACCGGCGTGCAGCACCTCCCCGTCGCCCTCGATGGTCTGGAACTCCGGGTTGTCGATGGTGAGCGTCCGCCCGAACCGCTTCAACCGCCCGGACACGACCACCTCGTCGCCGGCGTGCAGCCGCTTCTCGATGTAGCGCCGCCCGAACCAGGTCGCACTGATCTCGCCGCTGTCGTCGGTCAGGCGCGCCACGGTCCGCTGGATGCGCCGGCGAAATGAGGCCTCGACGCGGATGTCCGCGACCCGAACGCGGGCCGACACGACGATCCCCTCCTCGGCCCAGACGAGGTCGCCGAGGCGCGACAGCTCGCGCAGGTCGTCGTAGCGGCGGGGCAGGTGGAACAGCAGGTCGCGGACGTCGTACCAGTCGAGCCGGATGCCGGCCCGCCGCAGGACCGGCGCGGCGCTCAACCCGGACTTGGCGAGCGGCGTCGACAGCAGCTCGACGGGATCGAGCGGCGGGGCCGGCGGCGCGCTCGCTGGTCGCGCCGCGGCCCCTCCAGGAGGGCGTCGTCGAGACGTCGCCGGGCGTCCCATCGGGCGTCCTATTCCGCCGCGATCAGGTACCGGTAGAACGGCTGGCCGCCGTGCCGAACCTCGATCTCGGTGCCCGGGATGACGCTGCCGATGCGGCGGGCCATCGCTTCTGCCTCCGCCAGGTCGGCGCCGTCGCCATAGAACAGGGTCACCAGCTCGTAGCCGGCACGCAACGCCCCGATCGCGGCGGTGACGGCCTTGTCGCGTCCGGTGTTGGCCGCCACCAGCCCGTCGTCGGGGTCGAGCACGATCGTCTGCCCGCGCTTGACCTTGCGCCCGCCGATCGTGGCGTCACGGACGGCTTCGGTGACAACGAGTGTCTGGACGGAGCGAGCCGCCTCGGTCATCGGTCCGACGTTGGCCGCCGCGTCCATGGACGGCTCGAGGGCGAGCAGCGCCGCGAAGCCCTCGGCGGCGTTGCGCGTCGGCACGACCTCGACCGGACGCGAGGTCATCGAGGCGACCTGGCGCGCGGCGAGGACCACATTGGGGTTGTTGGGCAACAACAGGATCTCGCGGGCGGGGACTCGCTCGACGGCCTCGAGCAGCTCACCCGTGCTCGGGTTCGCGGATTGCCCGCCCTGGACCACGCTCGCGACCCCGAAGTCATGGAAGATCGCCCCGAGCCCGTCGCCGGCGACGACCGCGACGACAGCGAGAGCCGGGATCGATGCGGCCGCCGCCGGCGTCGCGTCACCGACGTCGCTCGCCGCAGGCGCCTCGATGGTCGCGACGCGCTCGCCGGTGAACGCCGCGGCCCGCGACTCCCGCACGTCGCGGGCCTGGTGATCGAGGTTCTCGACGCTGATCCGGCTCATCGCGCCGAGCTCGAGGCCGTAGCCCAGCACCAGATCGGGCCGCTCGTTGTGCACGTGCACCTTCAGCGCGCGCTCGTCGCCAGCGACGAGCACGGACTCGCCGATCGATTCGAGGTGGTCGCGGATGGCATCGACATCGAGCGGGCGATGGCCATTGGCCTGCAGCAGGAACATCGTCTCGTAGCCGAACCCCTCATCAGCGTGGGCGACGAGGGTCGACGGTCTGGGACCAGCTGCCGTCGTCGCGCCGCGCCGGACCGGCGCACGACCGGCCAGGTGGAGCAGGGCACCCTGGAACAATCGATACAGACCCTGGCCGCCCGAGTCGACCACGCCGGCCTCGCGCAGGATGGCCAGCAGCGTCGGCGTGCGCGCGACGGACTTCTCCGCGGCCGCCAGGGTCGCCCCGAGCACCACCTCGATGTCGTTGTCGCGCTCGGCGGCCTCGACCGCACCGGCAGCCGACTCCCGGATGACCGTCAGGATCGTGCCCTCGACCGGCTTGGCCACCGCGCCGTAGGCCGTCCGGGCGCCCTCCGACAGGGCGTGCGCCAGGTCCAGCCCGTTGAACCGACGCTTGCCACCGAGTGCCTCGGACATGCCCCGGAAGATCTGGCTGGTGATGACCCCGGAGTTGCCGCGCGCACCCATGAGGGCCCCGAAACTGATGGCGGCGGCGATCCGCTCTGCGGACTGGCCGGCCACGTGGTCCGCCTCGTCGAGCGCGGCCTTGACGGTGGCCAGCATGTTCGAGCCGGTATCACCGTCGGGGACCGGATAGACATTGAGCCCGTTGATCTCATCGACGTGGGCTTCGAGGTTCGCCACCGCCGCCCGGAACGCCTCCAGGAGGCCGTTCCCATCGCACGAACGGCGAGGCATCTAGGCGACGTCCGTGCCGCTGTCGGCCAGGTCACGCGGCCGGACCCCATCGCCGGCGGCAGCCGGCGCGAGTGGCGGGCCCACCCCGCCGGTGGGCACGTGCAGGCCATCGATATGGATGGCGATGCGGGTCACGTCCCGCTCCAGCGCCTGGTGGACGGCGTAGCGGACGGCCGAGTCGACCTGTCGGGCGACCTCGGCCACGGGGACGCCGAGCGCGACGGTGAGGTCGAGATCGACCTCGATGCCGTCGTCGATCCGGACGGTCAAGCCGGGCTGACCGAACCCCAGCCGCTCGACCAGCCGGCCGAGCGCGCCGCCGGGTCGACCGGCGAAGCCGGTCACCCCGTAGGAACCGATGGTGGCCAGGCGAACGACATCGCGCAGGGCACGGGTGGTGACGAGGGAACGGCCGGGTGTCGGACGGTTGGCCACGCTGGCGGGGTCTCCCTGGAGGGCGGCGGGCTGGCCGGGCTGGCCGGAGGGCGTGTGCTATCATACCGCCCCGTTCGGGCCGTCCCGCCCGCGCTTCCACCTGTCTCTTCCCTGAGGATCCCCATGGCCCGCTCCTGCGCGATCTGCGGCAAGACCTCGATGGGCGGCTTCAACCCGCAGTCGACGGGCATGAACCGCGTCCGAGCCCACCGCCGCATGCAGCCCAACCTCCAGCCCCTCGTGATCGAGCAGAAGGGCTCGCCGGTCAAGGCGCTCGTCTGCACGCGCTGCCGGCGAACCCAGCTCAAGGCCTCCAAGTAGGCCCTCGGCCGGCGACCTCGCCGGCCGCTCAGCGCTCGTCCGTATCGAGCCAGATGGTGAACGGTCCGTCGTTGGTGAGGGTGACGGCCATCTCCGCCCCGAACCGACCGGTGGCCACCTCAACCCCCAGCGCGCGCAACGCGCTGCCGAAGCTGCGGTAGCACGCCTCGGCATGGTCCGGCGTCGCCGCCCGGGTGAACCCCGGCCGACGTCCACGCCGCGTGTCGGCATACAGCGTGAACTGTGAGACGAGCAGGACCGCCCCACCGACCTCGAGCAGTGATCGGTCCGTCCGACCGCTGATCGCGTCCCGGAAGATGCGCAGCTCGGCCACGCGGCGGGCGAGCGCCTCGGCGGTCGCGCCGTCATCGCGCGGGCCGACGCCGAGCAGCACCACCAGGCCGGGTCCGATCGCCCCCACCGTCTCGTCCCCGACGGTCACGCGCGCTCCCGTGGTGCGCTGGAGCAGGGCCCTCACGCCGGCGCGGCGAACCCGGCACGCCAGGTCTCGGCCGCCTGTTCCAGGCGACCGCGGCTGTCGCCGTGGTGCTCGACGACGTGGCGCTCGACACTGGCCGGCACGAGCAGGTCGTAGTCGCGCACCCCGTCCGGATTGATCCGGCCCTCGCCACGCAGCATGACGACCGGGATGCCGGTCGCCTCGATCTCGGCCATGAGCTGGCGGGCCAGATGCTTGGGCAGCCGGGCGAAGGCGACCATCCGGTCGCGCGGGATGGGTGGCTCGCCCTCGTTCGGGCCGTACTGGAAGCCCTCGTCGGCGAGCGCCCGGATGAGCCGGATCTCGCGACCCATGTCCCGGCCGCGGACGAACAGGGCTGATCCGACGACGAACACGTCGACCCCGTGCGAGCCGGCGACCTCGGCCGTCTCGCGGTTGATCCCGCCGTCGACATGCACTTCGCCGCCGTACAGCTTGTGCTTGAGCAGGTGCCGTGCCCCGAGCGCCTTGGCGGCCAGCACGTCAGCCATGAACGCCTGACCGCCGAACCCGGGTTCCACGGTCATGATCAGGACGATGTCGAGCAGATCGGCATACGGTTCCAGCGCCGACAGCGGCGTCCCGGGGCGGATCGCCAACCCGGCCGCTCGTCCGCCCGCCCTGATCCCGCGCAGCGTCGGCTCGATGGGCTCGTCGATCTCGACGTGGACCGTGATCGAGTCGCATCCGGCGTCGAGGTACTCGTCGAGATAGCGGCCCGGCTGGCTGATCATCAGGTGGGCATCGAACGGCAGCGTCGTGCGACGTCGAAGGGCCTTGATCGTCTTCGCCCCGAAGGTCAGGTTCGGGACGAAATGACCGTCCATCACGTCGAGGTGGACCCGATCGGCCCCTGCCCCGGTCACCCGCCGGACGGCATGGGCCAGGTTGCCGAGGTCGGCATCGAGGATGCTCGCCGCGATCCGCGCTCGGCCCGGAGTCATCGGTCCTCCGCCGTCCCGGTGGGCAGCGGCTCGTTGCTGCGCTCGCCACGGAGGGCGGCGGCGCTGGCCTCGACCAATCGCTCCCGACGACGGGCGACCGCCGGGGCGGGTGGCTCCCCCGCGCGCTCCGCCGCCAGCTGGCCGCACGCCGCCCCGACCTCCTGGCCGCGGTTGCGCCGGATGGTCGTGCCGATGCCGGCCGCTCGAAGCGTCCGGGCAAAGGCCTCGATGACCGGCATCGGGCTGGCCTGCCACGGCGTGTGGGCTACGGGGTTCATCGGGATGAGGTTGACGTGGGCATGGTCGCCACGCAACAGCTCGACCAGGGCGCTGGCATCCTGGTCGGTGTCGTTGACACCCCCGATCATCGTGACCTCGTAGCTGATCCGCCGTCCCGTGGCCGTGGCGTGGTCGCGTGCCGCGCCGACCACCTCGGCGACCGGCCAGCGCCGGTTGAGCGGGACGAGCACATCGCGCAGCGCGTCGCGGGCTGCATGGAGCGAGATCGCCAGGGTGAACTGGGGTCCGAGCGCCGTGAGCCGCCGGATCCCGGGCACGACACCGGACGTCGACACGGTGATGTGGCGCGCCCCGAGTCCAAGCCGGCCCGGATCGTTGAGTGCCTCCACCGCGGCGAGGACCCGGTCGAGATTGAGCAGCGGCTCGCCCATGCCCATGAACACGATGTTGGTCAGTCGCTCGCCGCGGGCGGCCAGTCGACGCTGGGCGGAGCGGACCTGGTCGAGGATCTCGGCGACCTCGAGGTCCCGTCCGAAGCCCAGCTCGCCGGTCGCGCAGAAGGGACAGCCGACCGCGCAGCCGGCCTGGCTCGAGATGCACAGCGTGTGCCGTTCACGCGAGCCGGATCGCGCCGGATAGTGCATCAGCACCGACTCGATCAACGCCCCGTCGTCGAGCCGGTGGAGCGCCTTCTCGGTCGCCCCGCCGTCACCCACACGGATCTCGGTGTCGGCCATGGTGTCGAGCCGGAAGTCCTGTGCGAGCGCATCGCGCAGGGCCAGCGGCAACGTGCGGAACGCGTCGATGTCGGGCGTTCCTCCGCGCTTCCAGATGGCATCGGCGATCTGGCGCGCACGAAACGCGGCTTCGCCGTGGTCCTGGACCCAGGCACGCAGATCCACCGGGGTGAGCCCGGACAGACCCGGACGAGTGGTCGTCGAGAGCGGCGTCAGGATCGGCACGGTGGTCACGAGCACGATGCTAGCGCAGGCCGGTTCATGGGCCGGCGACGACCTGACTGCCGATGACGGTCGGACGGCCGCGCAGGTAGGCATCCCAGGTCATCGGCCGTCCGCCGGCCGGCTGGACCTCGACCAGGACGAGCCGCTCTCCGTCACCGACGATCAGGCCGTCGCGATCGAACGTCCCCGCCGGGCGCCGCTCGCCGCCGCCTGGGGCGGCCTCGCCCGGTCGTGCCCCGGGGCGCGTCGCTCTGACGACCAATCGCCCGAGCGGTGTGTCGACGAAGGTGCCCGGCCACGGCTGGTAGGCACGCACCTGGCGATCGAGCTCGACTGCGGTCCTCGCCGGATCGAGGCGACCGTCCTCGCGCCGCAACGGCCGGGTGAGCGTCGCGCCGGACTCGGCCTGCGGCACCGCCACCCGTTCGCCGCGCAGCCATGGCCCGAGGTGCTGCTCGAGCAGGTCGGCGGCCGTCGTCTCCAGGTCGGCCTCGAGCTGCGGGGTCGTCTCGGAGCCGGTCAACGGTCGCCGGACCTGGGCGATGATCGGGCCCGTGTCGAGACCGGCGTCCATGCGCATCAGGCTGACCCCGGTCTCGCGGTCGCCGGCCACGATCGCCGCCGGGATCGGCGTCGCGCCGCGGTGGCGGGGCAGGAGCGATGGGTGCAGATTGAGCGCCCCGTGCCGGAGTGCGAGCAGTTCCTGGGGCACGATCTGCCCGTAGTCGGCCAGCACGACGAGGTCGGGTCGCAGGGCGGTCACGTCGGCCAGGGCGTCGGCGGCGCGCAATCGTTCTGGCGTCAGCACCGTCGGCACGGCCAGGCTGTCGGCCAGGGTATGGATCGGCGTCGGCGTGGAGCGGCCGTGGCGGCCGGACGGGCGCGGCGGTGCGCTGATGACGCCCACCAGCTCGACCTGCGGATCGGCGGCGAGCCGGCGCAGCGTCTCGCGACCGAACGCCCCGCTGCCGATGAAGACGGACCGGATCGGTCCCTCGGTCACGCCAGGGCGCCCGTCGCCTCGCGGACCTCCTCGTCGTCCTCGTTGGCGGCACCGACGGGCACGAGCTCGTCCATCGACTCGAGATAGTCGATGTACAGCTTGCCCTCGAGGTGGTCGAGCTCGTGCTGCAGCGCGCGACCGAGCAGGCCCGATCCGGCGACCTTGATCTTCTTGCCGTGGCGATCCTGGGCGACCACCCACACCCGCTCGCGGCGGGTGACGTAGGCGACGTAGCCGGGGATCGACAGGCAGCCCTCGAGGTCGGTGTCGTCGCCGGTCGATCGGACGATGCGCGGGTTGACGAGCTCGTAGAGCTGGCTCTCGACCTCGATCACGCAGGCTTGCAGGGCCTCGCCGAGTTGGGGCGCGGCCAGGCCCACTCCTGGCGCCGCACGCATCGTATGCGCGAGGTCGTCGAGGAGTCCGTGCAGGTACTTGCCGAAGCTGTCGACCGGCAGACCCTTGAGACGCAGGCGTGGGTCGCCGAGCAGCACGATGGGACGAACGCTCATGGCCGGAGTATATGGGCCCTCTGAGACGCCGTCAGCGCGGCCCCGGGAGTGCTGGTCCTGCCCGGTCGCGCCGGCCGGGCAGCGCGGGTCAAAGCGGCGGGTCGGTGCGCTTGATGTCGTCGGCTGCGTCGTGGATGGCGTCACCCGCATCGCCGGCCGCGCGTCGTGCCTCGTCAGCTGCGTGACGCGCCGCGTCGCCGACGCTGTCGGCCACATCGACCGAGCCGCCCGCTCCGCCACTCATCGTGTCGCGCTTGTCGGCGGCCCACGTCCGCGACTTCTCGGCCAGCTTGCCGCTGGCGTCGGCCGTCACTTCGCCGGCCCGCTGGACGATGGGCGCTGCCTTGTCGGCGGCGACGGCCACGACCTCGGCCGCCTTGACCGACAGCTCGCGCATCATCGGCGCGGCCTTCTCGGCCAGGTCCTCGACCGCGTCGCGGATCGATTCGAACACGTCATTGGCCCGGCTCTGGGCATCACTCGTCGGTCCGCCGGCCGGTCCGGGACCCGCTTCGGCGCCGGGCGCGGAGGAGTACGCCGGGTCGCGCGGTCCCTCGGCAGGTTCGTCGTGGCTGGGAGTGGTCGGATCGGTCATCGCTCGGGCCTCCTCAGGTGGGAAGCGCATCCTCGCACGAACCGCCGCGCAAGGCACGGGCCGTTCGGCCCGTGCGCGTATCATCGGCGCGACGGAGGGTCCCTCGGCGGACCCGGATCGCGGGAGGTGACCGATGACCGCAGCGGCATGGACCTATGCGGACCT
Source organism: Candidatus Limnocylindrales bacterium (assembly GCA_035692005.1). Classification (GTDB taxonomy): domain Bacteria; phylum Chloroflexota; class Limnocylindria; order Limnocylindrales; family CSP1-4; genus SPCO01. Next base: position 38,868 of record DASSII010000029.1, read on the forward strand.
CGAACCCGATCAGCTGGCGCTCGTCCAGGAGGCGGAACGGACGCTCGGCACGGCCGTCGTGATGGCCTACCAGCCGAGTGCCTACGGCACGATCGACCCGGACACGCTGCCCGACGGGCTCGAGCCGGCCCCGCTCGATCCGACCGAACTCGAACGCCTGCGTGGGATCGAGCGCCGGGTCGATGGCGTCCTCGTCGCCTACCGGCTGCGGGTCGACTGACCGCCAGCCTCCTACAGCAGCGACTCGGGATCGACGTCGACCGACCACGGCGGACCGGGATCGCCATCGAGCGTCCCGATCGGATCGTCACCGCGCAGCACCAGGTGGTAGCGCCAGCGGTCATTCCGCCGCGCGATGTACGCCGGAGCCGGACCGATGACCGTCGTGCCACGGGTCGCCGCCCGGGCACGCAGCCGGTCCGCCATCGCCTCGCCTTCGTGTTCGGCCGCCACCCGGTCGGCAAGGGCCACCGTCAGCTTGACCAGCCGCCCATAGGGTGGCGACCCGAAGCGCTGTCGCGCTGCCAGCTCGGTGCGATAGAAGGTCTCCCCGTCCCCGGTCGCCACCGCCCGGATGACCGGGTGGTCGGGTTGGTATGTCTGCAGGATGGCGCGACCCGGCCGATCGCCGCGACCCGCCCGGCCGACCGCCTGGCTGAGCAGCTGATAGGTGCGCTCCGCCGCTCGCTCGTCCGGCAGGTTCAACGCCACGTCCGAGCTCACGACCCCCACCAGGGTGACGGCCGGCACATCGAGGCCCTTGGCCACGAGGCTCGTCCCGACGAGCACGTCCGTGTCGCCGGAGGCAAAGGCGTCGAGCACCCGCTCGGCCGCGCCGCGCCGATCCGCCACGTCGCGGTCGAGCCGCGCGACCCGCAGTCGCGGATGACGGGTCCGGACCTCGCGCTCGACCCGCTCCGTCCCGCCGCCGACGTACCGGATCCGGGGGGAGGCGCAGTTCGGACAGCGTGTCGCGAGTGGCGTCGCGCGGCCGCAGTGGTGACAGCGGAGCGTGGTGCCGGCCTGGTGGTAGACGAGCGGGCGCTCGCAGTCTGGGCACGCCTGCACGTGGCCACAGTCGCGGCACAGGACGACCGACGCGGTGCCCCGCCGATTGAGGACGAGGATCGCCTGCTCGCCGGCGGCAGTGTCGAGCGTGGCCAGCGCCTCGTCGAGTGATCCCGACAGCAGGCCGCGGTTGCCCTCGGCCAGTTCGGCGCGCATGTCGACGACGTCGACCCGCGGCGCGGTTCCGGCCGGGCGGCTGGGCAGGACGATCCGGTCGTAGCTGCCCTCGAGCGCGCGCCCGAGGCTGTCGACCGCGGGCGTCGCTGACCCGAGCACCACCGCGGCGCCGGCCAGGACGCCAAGCCGGAGGGCCGTGTCGCGGGCCTGCAGGCGTGGCGTGCGATCGCTCTTGTAGGCAGGGTCGTGCTCCTCGTCGACGATCAGCACGCCCACGTCGGCGAGCGGGGCCACGACCGCCAGCCGGGTCCCGACCACGATGTCGACCTCGCCCCCGCGGATGCGGCGCCATTCGTCAGCGCGCTCGCCATCACCGAGACCCGAGTGGACCAGGGCGACCGACGCATCGAGGTCGGCCCGCAGGCGATCGACCAGCGGCAGCGCCATCGAGATCTCGGGCACAAGGACCAGGGCCGGCCGGCCCGCTTCGAGGGCCGCGCCGATCGCCTCGACGTAGATCGCGGTCTTGCCGCCACCGGTCACGCCATCGAGCAGCAGTGGCCGCGGGTCTCGGCCATCGATCGCGGCCCGGATCCGGGCGACGGCCGCGGCCTGTGCGTCGGTCAGCTCGGCTGACGTCGGGCGGCCACCCCGTCGCCCGGGCGCGCGTGCCGCGAGCGGACGGCGAGGGCGTTCCCGGGCTGCGGCCGAGACCAGCCCGCGGCGGACGAGGCCGGCGACCGCGGCGCTCCCATGCCGACTGCCGACCGTCGGCCCGGACAGGCCGTCCGGGACAGCAGCGAGCTCGGTGAGGACCGCGAGCTGGCGCGCGCCCAGCGGTCGGCCGGCGATACGCCCACCACCCTCGACGGTGGCGGCCGCGACCGTGCCCGCCTCGGTCAGGCGCAACCAGCGCTCGTAGCGGGGCCCCGCCGAGGCCCCGAGCAGCGTCCAGTCGAGGGTCACCCGACCCGCCGCCTCGAGGCCGCGCAACCGGCGTAGCAGGCCCGCCCGACCGTCGGGGGCGGCGAGGTCGCGGACCGGGCGGGCGCCGGCGTCAAGCTGGTCGAGCAGGTCGGCATCGACCACGTCCGCGGGAGCATCGCCAGTAGCCGGAGTGGGTACTCGTTCGGCGACGAGCTCGAGCCGCTCGAGCAGCCCGGGTGGCAGCATCGAACGGATCACGAGGGCCGGCGGGGCGAGGTACTCGCTGGCGATCCAGCGCGCGAGGGCGAGGCTGAGCGGCGGCAGCAGCGGGCCGTCGGCCCGGACGCGCTCGCTGATGGGCTTGACGGCCACCTCGCCGGGGTCGCCGGCGGGACCGAGGATCACGCCGAGGGCCTGACGGCGGCCGAACCCCACGAGCACGGCTTCGCCCGCCGCCAGATCGTCGAGCCGGGCCGGGACGGCATAGGTGTATGGGTGGGCGCCGCCCGCACCAGCGGCATCGACGGCCACCTCGACCAGCCGTTCGCCGGCCGCGCCCGTCGGTTCCGCGCGTTCGGTCACGTCTGGCTGGTCGTCCCGCTCGGGCGCCAGCCCGAGGGTCACCGCGAGCCCCTAGACCCGGACCCGGCGGTCCGGGTGCGCCCGTCGTTCGGCGGCGATGATCGCCTCCAGCCGGTCCGCTGTCCGTTCGACCTGGCCCGTCTCGTTGACGACGACGTGGTCGTAATCGTCCTGGCGCGCGAGCTCGATCGCCGCGTTGCGCTGGCGGAGCTCGAGCTCATCGACCGTCTCGGTCGCGCGCGCGCGGAGGCGGGAGAAGAGGGTCTCGAGCGACGGTGGGATGACGAAGATGAGGAGCGCCTCCGACACCTGCTCCTTGACGACCTGGGCGCCCTGGACGTCGATCTTGAGGATGACGTCGTGCCCGGCGGCCAACGCCTCGCGGACCTGGTCGCGGGGCGACCCATACCAGTTGCCGTGGACCTCGTTCGCCTCGAGGAAGCCACGCGCGGCCCGGATGCGCAGGAACTCGTCGCGCGACACGAACCGGTAGTCGATCCCATCCACCTCGCCATCGCGTGGCGCTCGGGTGGTGACGGTGACGACGTAGTGGCGGAGACCGGCCTGTCCGCGCTCCGCCTCCCGCCGACGCATGACCTCGATGATCGTGTCCTTGCCGACGCCGGACGGTCCCGAGATGATGACCAGCATCGCCCCGGGGGCGCCTTCGATGACGTAGTCGGGACGACCGGGATCGTCCGAGACGTGGGCGGGCTCGAGCAGCAGCGGCGTGTCGTCGGCGCGCCGATCCCGGCTCATCGGGCGGCCGCCGCGGCGCGGAGTCCGGCCAGCACGTCCTCGAGCTCCGCCGGCAGTGCCGCGGTCGCCCGGATCAGGTGGCCGTCCGATGGGGCCGCCAGCTCCAGGCGCCACGCGTGCAGGAACAACCGACCGAGCCCGTCGGGACCACGTCGTGACGTTCCCGTCCCGTAGACCGGATCGCCGGCGACGGGATGGCCGATGGCGTCGAGGTGGACGCGGATCTGGTGCGTCCGCCCAGTCACCAGATCGAGCTCCAGCAGGGTCCAGCCGTCGAACCGTTCGCGCACGCGGTAGCCGGTCGTCGAGGCTCGACCGTCGGGCACCACGGCCATCTTCGTGCGGTGCCTGGGATCGCGACCGACCGGCGCCTCGATGCGGCCGACGGCCGCGGCCACACTGCCGGCCGCCAGCGCCAGGTACGTCTTGCGGACACGTCGGGCCTTGAGCTGGGCCATCAGCGACGCCTGCGCGGCATCGTGCTTGGCGACCATCAACAGCCCACTCGTGTCGCGATCGAGTCGGTGGACGATGCCTGGCCGCGCGACCCCGGCGATGCCCCCGTACTCGGCGCCGCCGGCGCGGGCCAGCAGCGCGTTGACCATCGTGTCGCCATCGTGATGGCCAGCCGAGGGGTGCACGACGATGCCCGACGGCTTGTCGACGATGAGTAGGTCGTCGTCCTCATAGACGATCGTGAGCGGGATGTCCGGCGCCGGGGCGAGATCGAGGGCGACCGGTTCGGGGACGTCGAGGCGCACGTCCGACCCCGCGGCCACGACGGCGTTGGCACGGACCGGGACACCCTCGACCGTGAGCCGACCGTCGGAGATGAGCTTCTGGACGTGGCTGCGGGACAGGCCCGTCGCGTCGGCCACGATGCGGTCGATGCGACCGGACGGACCGTCGGGGACGCGCACGATGCGCACGCCAGCGACGACCGGCGCGTCAGGCATCCACCCGCTCCGGGCCGTTGTCGGGGTCGCGCTCGGCGTCGCGCGATGTCCCCGCGCTGGGGGCCGTCGTGGCGGACGTGGCAGGCCGCCGGTCCGTGCCCGGCAGGAACGCGCTGAGGAGCAGCAGCAGGATCGCCACACTGATGGCCGAATCGGCCACGTTGAACGTGTAGAACCGGAGGTCGCCGATGCCGGCGTCCACCCAGTCGACGACGTAGCCCAGGCGGAAACGATCGATCATGTTGCCGACCGCCCCGCCGAGCAGCAGGCCGAGCGCGATCGACAGGAGCGTGTTGCGTCCGGAACTGCCGTGGAACCAGACGATGAGCCCGATCACGGCGATCGACACGACGCCGAACAACAACGCCTGGTCCTTGAACAGGCCGAACAGGGCGCCGCTGTTCTGCGAGTGGATGAGGCGCAGGTAGTCGCCGATGACGCTCGTCCGCTCGCCCGGATCGAGGAACGAAACGAGCCAGGCCTTGGTCGCCTGATCGGCGCCGACGATGACCAGCGCCAGGGCAAGGAAGACCGGCCAGCGAGCTGCACTGCGCATCGTCTGGCCGCTCACTGTCCGGTCACCCGATCCGCCGCAGGGCGATTGTCGTCGGACCGTCGTCAAGGGCGACCGTCGCCCTGGCTGCGTCGCCGGGGATGTCGCCGCCGGCGAGCTCGGCCAGCGTATCGCCGGCGACCGAAGCGAGATGGACCGCGACGCCCGGCGAGGCATCCACGACCCACAGCTCGATCCGGTCGTCGAGCTCGAGGGCGGCCTCGCGGCGCAGGTCCTGGACGGCGCGGGCCAGCTCGCGGGCGTCGCCCTCGGCACGCAGCGCGGGGGTCAACTCGGTGTCCAGCACGACGACGATGCCGTCGTGCTCGGCCACGGCCGTGCCCGGCCGCGGCGTGGCCTGGATCTCGATCTCGTCGGCGGTCAGCGTCTGCCCCGCCAGGCTGACCGAGCCGTCGTCGTTGAACTCGACCGAGCCGTCGCGTGCCGCCGCCATGACCGCCGGGATGGCGGGTCCGAGCCGCCGGCCGACCTTGGGCAGGAGGACCTTGACCCGCCGCTCGACGAGGCCCGAATCGCTGTCGATCGGCTCGATCGCCTTGACGTTGATCTCGTCGGCGATGAGCTCGAGCAGCTCACGGTCCATACCGGGATCGCGGTCCGGCGCGGCGATCCATGCCCGGGCCAGGGGTTGGCGGGTCCGGATGCCGGCCTGAGCGCGCAGGACCCGCGCCAGCTCGACCGTCTGGCGAGCCGTCGCCATCGTCCGCTCCAGCTCTGGGTCGCGCCAGCCGGCGGACGCCTCGGCCGGCCAGGCCGTCAGGTGCACGCTGTCGGGCAGGCCGCTGCTGACCGACACGATGAGGTTCTGGTAGAGCGTCTCGGACAGGAACGGCAGGATCGGCGCCAGCGTGCGCGCCAGCACGACCAGCGCCGCGTGCAGTGTCGTGAAGGCGGCCGCGGACGCCGTCGGGTCGGCGCCGGGTCGCATCCGATCACGCGATCGCCGCAGGTACCAGGTCGAGAGGTCGTCGATGAACGCGCTCAAGGCACGGGTCGCCCCGACCGCGTCGACCGCCCGCAGCCGGCTGGCGGCGTCGTCCGCGACCCCGGCCGCGCGCGACAGGATCCAGCGGTCGAGGGCCGCCGATGGCGGCGCGCCGGCGACGGCCACGTCGAGGCCCACGGGCGGCGCCCAGCCCGCGAGTCGAGCGTAGGTGACGAGGAAGGCGTACACGTTCCACAGGACCAGCAGCTCGCGGCGCGCCTCGTCCGCGGCGTGCCAGCCGAACAGGATGTTGTCCTCGGGCCGCGCCTTGGCGAACATCCAGCGCATGACGTCGACGCCCATCCGCTCGGCGGCCTCGTCGAAGTCGATCGCGTTGCCCCAGCTCTTGTGCATCGGCCGACCGTCTTCGGCGAACAGCGTCGCGTAGCCGAAGATGGTCCGGAAGGGAGCCGTGCGCTTGAGCACGGTCGACATCGCGAGCATGGAGTAGAACCAGTTGCGGAACTGACCCGGGAAGCTCTCGGTGATGAAGTCGGCCGGGAACCACTGCTCCCAGTACCCCGGATCCTCGCGATAGTGCAGCGTCGAAAACGGCACGATCCCGGCATCGAGCCACGGGTTGCCGACGTCCTTGATCCGCTCCACCGGCGCGCCACAGCCCGGACAGGCGATCCTGACCTCGTCGACCCATGGCCGGTGCGGGGTGTGGCCCTCGAACCGGTCCCAGCCCTCGACCGCTCGCGCCTGCAGCTCGCTGCGCCCACCGACGACGTCGATCGTGCCGCACGCCGAACAGTCGTAGATCGGCAGCGCCAGCCCCCAATAGCGCTTCTTGCTGATCATCCAGTCGCCCATGTTGCGCAGCCAATCGAGCTCGCGCTCGTGGCCGAAGTCGGGGATCCAGCGGATGTCGTCGACGACATCCATGATCTGGTAGCGCAGGCTGGCGTCGACCTGCTCGGGCGTCAGCTGGTCGCGCGGCGTGTCGTACACCGGGCCCATGCCGATGTACCACTCGTCGACCAGCCGGAATACCAGTGGCGTGCCGCACCGCCAGCAATGCGGGTAGCGATGCTCGATCGTCTCGAGGCGGTAGAACCGGCCTTCGTGGCGAAGGTGCTCGATGATCGGTTCGGTGACGTCGCGGACGTCGCGCCCGCTGAGTGCCCCGAACCCCTCGAGCACGATGCCGGACTCATCGAGCGGGGCGATGACCGGCAGGCCGAGCGCCTTGCCCAGCTGGAAGTCCTCGGCGCCGCAACCGGGCGCGATGTGGACGATGCCGGTGCCCTCGTCCTCGCCGACCTCGCCCCAGGCGACGACTCGATGCTCGTAGCCGGTCGTCGCGAAGGCGTGTCGCACGGCAGGCAGCTCGTCGTACGGGCCGACGTAGCGCCAGCCGACCAGGTCGCGGCCGGCACACTCCTCCAGCACCTCGAATGGGCCGTCGAGCGCGGACTTGAGCGTGCCGCGCGCGAGCCAGAAGATGTCATCGCCCTGGCGCACGCGCACGTAGCGCAGGTCCTCGCCGACGGCCGCGGCCACGTTCGAGGTCAGCGTCCACGGCGTCGTCGTCCATACCAGCAGCGCCTCGCCCGGTCGATCGACGAGCGGGAACCGAACGGTCAGCCCGGGATCCTGCTTGTCCTGGTAGCCCTCGTTCACCTCGGTCTGCGACAACCCGGTCCCGCAGCGCGCGCACCACGGCATCGTGTCGTGGCCCTTGTACAGCCAGCCGCGCCGGTGGACCTCGGCGAGGAACCCCCAGATCAGGTCGTTGTTCTCGTTGCTGAAGGTGAAGTACGAGCCGCCGACATCCGGCATGCCGAGTCGCCCGACCAGCATCTCGACCGTGTCGGTGACCGGACCGTCGGGGCCGTCGATCGTGGTCACCTCGGCCGGATCGGCGGCCAGCAGGTCGTGCAGCCGGCGCAACTCGTCGGGATCATTCCAGTCCATCCACATGCCGAGCCGGATCGACTGCTCCGTCTGCCGTGCCGCGTAGGTCAGCACGCGCTGCTTGCACAACGTCACGAACCGGTCGATGCCGTAGGCCTCGATGTCGCGCTTGTTGGTGAAACCGAGATCCCGTTCGACGTTGACCTCGACCCACAGTCCCTGGCAGTCGAACCCGTTCTGGAAGCGCTGGTCCTCGCCGAGCATCGCGTGGAAGCGCTGATACAGGTCCTTGTACGTCCGGCCCCAGGCATGGTGGACACCCATCGGGTTGTTGGCGGTGATGGGTCCGTCAAGGAAGCTCCAGCGCGGGCCGCCCGCCAGCTGCGCCCGAAGCCGGGCGAACGTCTGCCGCTCGCGCCACATCGCGAGGAGCTCGTGCTCCTGGGCGACGAGATCGGGCTTCGAGGTGACGGGTCGGAACATGCATCTCCGGGGTCGGCGCGTCGGGGCGGGCGCTCACGACCGGCCCGGCGACCGGTCCGGCGAGTCCGAGTATCCTACCCGCGATGCAGAACCCGCAGGACGCGCGACCGCGCGCCCGGTCCCCGTTCACCGCGGCGTTCCTGTCGCTCCTCTTTCCCGGTCTCGGTCACCTGTACGCCGGCGCCCCGATGCGCGCCCTCGGGTTCGCCGCCGCACCGATCCTGCTGGTGTCGCTCGGCGCCGGGGTGATCCTGCGTCTCGACCGGATCGAGCTCGTGTCGCTGTTGTTCAGCCCGTTCCTGCTGACGTCGATCTTCATCCTCAATCTCGTGGCGCTCCTGTATCGCCTCGTGGCGATCATCGATGCCTATCGGGTCGCCGAATTCGTCAATGCCCACGCCGCCTCCGGCGACGGGCGCCTCGGACGGGCGCGCATGCCGCGCAACCCGCTGTCGATGGCCGGCCTCCTCGCGGTCGTGCTGGTCATGGCCGGCAGCCACGTCGTCGTCGCCCGCTATGACGTCATCGCCCTCGATGCCCTGACCGGCGGCTGCATCTTCATCGGCGCGGACGCGACCGGCCAGTGCGACCAGCCCGACGAGACCCCGGACCCGTCGGCCACGGTCGACCCGAGCGCCGAGCCGACCGAGTCCGCGACCCCGGAGCCCTCCCCCATCGGTACGCCCGTGCCCAGCGTGTCGATCCCGCCGTGGGACGGCAGGGAGCGGCTCAACGTGCTGCTCATCGGCGCCGACGAGCAGAACGGCGGGCACAACACGGACACGCTGATCACCGTCTCGATCGACCCGGTGACCAAGCAGGTGGCGATGTTCAGCCTGCCGCGCGACACCGTCGATGTGCCCGTGCCGGCTGGACCCGCACGCAGCGTCTGGGGCCGCTCATATGGCGGCAAGATCAACTCGTTCTTCGCCCAGAACCGGCGCCGCTCCGACCTGTGGCCCGGCACGGACCGGACCCGCGGCTACAACGCGCTCAAGGCCGTCATCGGCGAGCTGTACGGACTCGACATCCGCTACTTCGTCGAGGTCAACTTCAACGGCTTCAAGAAGGTGGTCGACGCGGTCGGCGGGGTCACCATCAACGTCCAGGTGCCGGTCGTCGACGACCAGTTCCCGGGCACGAACGGTCGGGCCCAGCGCCTGTACATCCCAAGCGGCATCCAGCACATGAACGGCGACCAGGCCCTGCGCTACGCTCGGTCGCGGCACACCTCGACCGACTTCGATCGTGGTGCCCGCCAACAGCGGGTCCTGCTGTCGCTCCAGCAACAGGCCGATCCGCAGACGTTGTTGCCGCGGCTGCCCGAACTCGTCGACGCTCTCAAGTCGGCGGTCCGCACCGACATCCCGCTGGACCAACTCGACGAGCTGCTCGGCCTGGCGTCCGAGGTCGACACAGCGAACATCCACTCCTACGTGTTCGCACCGCCGCTCTACTCACAGGACACCTGCAACGACCCGCGCGGCTGCGTCGTGCTGCCCAAGATCGACCGCATCAAGGCCGCGGTCAAGGATGCGTTCCGGGTCGACCCGCGGGACGAGGCGCTGCGCGAGACGCTCGCCACCGAGGGCGCCCAGGTGTGGGTCCTCAACGGGACGAGCACCACGAACCGGGGCGCCCGCATCGCGGGCTATCTCGAGTACCAGGGACTGGCGGCATCCGCGCCGCGGACGAAGCCCGAAGGCGCCGTCCCGGCAACGACGGTCGTCACCCTGTACAACGGCGCCGAGGCGACCCTGCCGGCGACGATCGCCTACCTCGAGGACCTGTTCAAGGTGAAGGTCCGGACGGCCACCGATCCGGCGATCCGCGCCGACGTCGTGGTCACCATCGGCCGGAACACACCCGAGCTCGAGCCGCCCCCGTCCTCCTGACGCGCGACGCGGCCTGGCGGCTTTACTCGATGGGCGTCAGCCAGTGCTGATATTCGGCACGATAGCCACGAACCGCCTCGAAGTAGCGATCGCGGACGAGCGCGGCGATGGGGCCGATCTCGCCCGACCCGACGGGCCGATGGTCGACCTCGACGGCTGGTGACACCTGCACGCCGGTGCCACACACGAACACCTCGTCGGCCACGTACAGCTCGGAGCGATCCATCGAGCGCTCCAGGACGGGAACGCCCTCGTTGTGCAGGATCTCCATCAGGCCCTTGCGCGTGACGCCCTCGAGCAGGTCATCGCTCACCGGCGGGGTGATGGCAACGCCGTCACGGACCATGAAGATGTTGGCCGCCGACGACTCGTTGACGTGGCCGTCCGGGGTGAGGACGACCGCCTCGTCATACCCGTTCAACTCGGCCTCGGACTTCTGGAACGCCATGTTGACGTAGCCACCGACGATCTTGCCGCGGGCGGGCAGCGCCTCGTCGGCGTTGCGCCGCCACGATGACGTCATCAGCCGCACGCCGTGATCGGTGTCGATGTAGTTGCCGAACGGCAGGGCGATGATGTACAGCTCGTTGTCGAGATCGTGCAATCGGACGCCGATGGCCCGCGTCGACTTGTAGAACGACGGGCGGATGTAGACGTCCTCGCGGAAGCCGTTACGGCGGACGGTCTCGAGGATGAGCCCGCTGAGCACATCGACGGACGGCACGTCCTGCATCAGCAGGATCCGGCAGGACTGGCGGATGCGCTCGACGTGCTCGCGGATGCGCAGGCCGTACAGCCGGCCCTGCTCCTCGTTCCAATAGGCGCGGATCCCCTCGAACGTGGCCGTCCCGTACATGAACGCGTGGGTCATGATGCTGACCTTCGCGTCGCGCATCGGCACGAAGCCGCCCTCGAAATAGCAGATCAGATCGTCGAGCGAGGCGGCGCTCGGAGCGTGGTGGGTGGTCGGCGCCGGGGTCATGGTTTCGGCCGGCGTCGCGCCGGCCTGGGTCTCGGTCGTCATCGGGGTCGACTCCTGGCTTGACGGTTGCGGCGCGAGGTCGCGCGGCACCAGCGACGCACCTCCGAGTATAGCGTCGCCGGCCGGCCGTCCGGCCCTGGCCGGTGGGTCGAGGAGGGACGTCAGCCCTCGACGACGGCCACCACCACGACCGATAGCCCGATCACCACCAGGATCGCGACCGCGACCGCGGCCATCGCCCGCTCGCCGCGCAGCGAGAACCCGACGAGCTCGCCCAACACGCGGGCGATGGGTGTGGCGACCACCACGATGATGCCCGCATACAGGAAGCCCTCCGGGCGCAGGGCGACGAGGTCGCCGACAAGTCGCCCCGGGTCGAAGGTGGGGAAGGTCGTCGCCCCCGGGTCGATGCCGCTCGCGACCATCAGCGCCACGCCGACTCCGAGCAGCACGACCGATACGACCGCGCCACCGGTCAGGACTCGGGCGATCCGGACCTCGATCCGGTCGGCTCCACCGGCGGTCACAGCCCGACTGCCCGGCGGGCCATCTGGATCGCCGTCCAGACGAGCACCAGCACGAACAGGGCACGCAGGATCCGGACATCGACGCGGCCGCTGATGCGCGACCCGATGCTCGCCCCCACGAACACGCCGACCACGGTCGGCCCGGCGATGTACGGATCGACCGCTCCGCGCAGGAAGTAGATGATCGCCGATGCGACGGCGGTCACGCCGATCATCAGGTTGGAGGTCGCCGCGGCCACACGCAGCGACGTGCCCATGATCAGGTGCATGGTCGGGACGTTGATCGCGCCACCACCGACCCCGAGCAGCGCGGACAGGACGCCAGCCCCGAGCGAGGCCACCGACGCCGGCACGAGCCGGCGGACGACATAGTCGGGCCCGGCCAGGGCGCTGGTCGCTCGCTCCAGCCGGGTCGTGGCCCGGGCCGGTTGGGAGCCGTCGGCCAGGACCGCCGGGCCGTCGGCGTCAGCCGGATCGCGTCGGCGGATCATCGTGAACGCGACGTACCCGAGCAGGATGGCGAACAGGGCCGTCAGCACCCGTTCGGGCAACAGGAACGCGACGATGCCTCCGACGAGCGCACCGATGGTCGTGAACAGGACCAGGACCATCCCCAACCGCAGGTTGGCGAGGCGGGAGCGAAGGTAGGCGCCGGCAGCCGCGCTCGAGGTCGCGATCACGCACACCAGCGACACGGCGACGGCCTCGCGCAACGGGCGCCCGAAGCCGAGGGTCAGCAGCGGGACGATGAGGATCCCGCCGCCAAGGCCGAGCAGCGACCCGAACAGGCCGGCGACCGCCCCGCCAGCGACCAGCAGCAGGCCGATGCCCACCTCAGCTGCGTGCCGGGCGGGGCAGCGGGCGTGCCGGCATCCCGGTCGGGACTACGGGCGGAGGTGCTGTGGTGCGTACGGCAGGAGCGCGACGTGTCGGGCGCGCTTGAGCGCCACGGCAAGTTCGCGCTGGTGTCCGGCGCACGTGCCGGTCTTGCGTCGGGGCTCGATCTTGGCGCGTTCCGAGAGGTAGCGCCGGAGGCGGTTGACCTCCTTGTAGTCGATCAGGGTGGTCTTGTCGGCACAGAAGGCGCAGACCTTGCGGCGACGCCGGTCGCGGTAGAAGTCGTCGCGCTTGCGGGATCGTGCGGCGGGAGGCATGGGTCTTGTCGTTCTCCTGGTCAGAAGGGAAGGTCGTCGAGGTCGGTGTCGTCAGACGGGGCGCGCGTCGGTCGCACCGCCGCTCCGCCGCCGCCAGGACCGCCGGCGGAACCGGCCGATCCCCCGGCGTTGCCGCCGAACGATCCCTCGTCGTCGCGTGGCGGGCGGGCCATCGAGATGACGTTGTCAGCCGTGACCTCGAGCGACACGCGCTTCTGGCCGTCCTTGGCTTCGTACTCGCGGGTCTTGAACCGACCTTCGACGAACACCCGGTTGCCCTTGTGGAACTCCTCGGCCGCTCGTTCGGCGCGGTCGCCCCAGATGCTCACGCGATACCAGTCGGTGCCCTGGTCGGCCCACTCCCCGGTCTGGGGATCGCGGCCGCGATGGGTGACCGCGACGCTGAACTCGGTCACCGGTCGCCCGTTGGGCGTGTAGCGCATCTCCGGATCACGGCCGAGATTGCCGATGAACATCACCTTGCTGAAAGCCATCGGTGCGCTCCTCAGTCGATCGCGGCCGGGGCCGCTTCGCTCTCGTCCTCGCCGATCCGTTCGCCTCGATCGTCGGACTCGTCCTCGTCATCGTCCATGCGCGGCAGGTCGCCGTCCTCGCCGTCCTCCGCGCCATCCGTCTCCCCGTCCTCGCGGCGGGCGGCCTTCGGCGGGCGCTCGTCGCGGGTGAGAAGGTGACGCAGGACCTCTTCGGTGATGAGCATGCTGTGCTCGAGCTCGACGAGCGAGTCGGCGGGCGCCTGGAACAGGATGATGTGATACGAGCCCTCGCGGTAGCGGTCGATCGGATAGGCCAATCGGCGACGACCCCACGGGGCGACCTTGACGATCTGCCCGCCGCTGGCGGTGATCTGTCGGGTGATGCGGTCGATGACCGCCTGGCTGCGATCGTCCGGGACGTCAGGACGGATCACGAGCATGAGTTCGTATCGGCGCATGCGCGCACTAACTCCTTCCAATGGGAATGCCCCGTTGACGTCGGCTGGACCGATCGATGCGGAGCGGAAAGGAAACCGGCGGTAGTCTAGCACGGCACCGCCGGACCACCTGCCGTCGTGCGCGACCCCCCGCGTTGTATCCTCACCCGATCCTCCCGCCCGGACACGCCCCCTCGCCGGCGAACGATCATCCCGGAGGCCCCTTGCCCGCCGCCACCATCCTCATCATCGAATCGCCCAAGACCGGTGATGCGTCGCTCGAGCCGATCCTGACGACGGCCGGCTACACGGTCACCCGCTCCACCGATCCCGACGACGCCCTGGCCAAGGTCGCCGAACACCAGCTGGCCATCGTCGACATCGGGACCGCTTCGAACCGAGGCAAGACCGGCATCGACGTCTGCCGCGAGATCCGCGCGACGCCGTCGATGGCGGCCGTGCCGATCCTGTGCGTCGCGACCAGCGACGATGTCGAGGAGCGCATCAGCTACCTCGAGGCCGGTGCCGACGACGTCGTGGCCCGACCGTTCGACGCGCGCGAGGTCGAGGCCCGGATCGATGCCCTGCTCCTGCGCTTCCAGCGCTCGAAGGAGCTCGCGCCGATCGTGTCGGCAGACGGCCTGACCCTCGCCAAGGCCCGACGGACGATCGCGGTCTACAGCCCGAAGGGCGGCGTCGGGACGACGACCATCGCCACGAACATCGCCGTGGTCGCGGCTGGACGGCGTCGGGACCGGGTGGTGCTCGTCGACCTGGACCTCCAGTTCGGCGGGGTCGCCACCCACCTGAACCTGGATCCGAAGCAGACGCTGGCCGACGTCGTCCGCGACGAAGCCGCGCTGCGGGAGCCCGAGCTGCTGCGCACCTATGCGATGCGCCACGACAGCGGACTGCACGTCCTGGCCGCCCCGGCCACCCCGGAGGCAGCCGAGTTGATCACGCCCGACCATGTGGCCCACCTGCTCGGGACCCTGCTCGAGGCGTACGACGCGATCGTCATCGACGCCGGCTCCGTGCTCGACGGGCGGGCCCTGTCGGTGTTCGAGGCGGCCGAGACGATCGTGCTGCCGGTCTATCCCGAGATGACCGCGCTCAAGGCGATGCACGGCCTGCTCGACTACCTCAACGAGGCCGGCACGATCGGCGCCAAGGCCACCTTCGTCCTCAACAACATGTTCGCGCGCGACATCCTGAAGCCGCGCGACATCGAGGCCGTGCTCGGGACGAAGATCTCGACGGACCTGCCGTACGACCCGTTCCTGTACCTCAAGGCGGTCAACGAGGGCGTGCCCGTCGTCCTCGGCGCCCCGCGCTCACCCGCCGCAGAACAGCTGGTCAAGCTGAGTGCCGCCGCGTTCGGATCGGAGGGCTACGTCGTGCCACCGGCACCGGCCCAGCGTCGGGGCGGCCTGTTCGGCCGGCGTCGGCGAGGCTGAGCTCGCGCGTTCGATACCGACGTCGGGCCTGCGTCGCCCGCGCGACCATCGATCGACCAGGATGCCGATCGATGGCGATCATGGTGCCGGAGCCGAGATTCGAACTCGGATGCCCTTGCGGGCCGCGGAGTTTAAGTCCGCTGCGTCTGCCGTTCCGCCACTCCGGCCGGATGTCATCCTAGCCTCTCGAGTCGCCACCCAGCCGCGCTCGCTCCGTGGCGGCCGCAGTCTGGGTCGTCAGCGGTCGCGCTCGAGACCGTGGCGGATGGCGTAGCGGGTCAACCCGTTGATGCCGCGCACGCCGAGCTTGTCCGACAGGTTGGCGATGTGCCGGCGGACGGTGTGGATGCTGATGCCGAGGGCCGCCGCGATCGCGGCGGGCGCGTGCCCTGATGCCAGCAGCCCAAGGATCTCCCGCTCGCGGTCGCTCATCCGACCCGTGCGCAGCCACCGGATCGAGTCGTCGACGATCGCCGCCGTGACGACGCTATGGAGATAGCGCTCGCCGCGGGCGACGGCCCGGATGGCATCGACCAGTTCGTGGGAGTGGGCGCCCTTGACCACGTAGCCGGAGGCACCCGCGGTCAGCGCCTCGCGGACGGTCTCGGCGTCGTTGTGCATCGTCACGACGAGCACCCTGAGGTCCGGCGCGAGGGCCCGGAGCGCCCGAACAAGCTGCAGGCCATCACCCTCCGGAAAGGTCACGTCGAGTAACAGCACATCCGGCTTCGTCCTCTCGACGAGTTCGAACGCGGCCGACTGGGTGGCCGCCTCGCCGACCACGTCGAAGTCATCCGCCGCGGACAAGACGAGGCGCAATCCCTCGCGGATCAGGTGGTGATCATCGGCCATGGCGACCCGGATCCGACGATCGCTCGGCCAATGGGCGGGCTGGGACGGGCGGAGCACGGGCGGCGGAGCCGCCGACGATCCACCGGCGTCGGCCGAGCGCAAGGTCGTCATCGGAGCTTCTCCCCCACTCCGCTGAACGCGAGCCCGGCGGTCGAGGGCCTCGGCCGGGCCGCATCCGGGACGAGCAGCTCGACGGTCGTGCCGGCGCCCGCCGTCGACCTCACCTCGAGCTCGCCGTTGAGCATCATCGCCCGTTCGCGCATGCCGGCCAGACCCAGCCCTCGCTCGGTCGCGGACTCGTCGAAGCCGACCCCATCGTCGCCGATGACGAGGCGGAGCCACGAACCTTCCGATCGGCCGTCGATCCAGACCGATCGGGCAAGGCTGTGGCGCGCCGCGTTCCCGACCGCCTCCTGGACGATCCGATAGACCTCGATCTCGCGTTCGGGCTCGAACCGCCCTGGGGGCAGTGAGCCGGGTTCCAGCCTGACATCGACCGGGAGGCCCGCCGTCAACGCCAGGTTGCGGATGGCCGCGCCGAGGCCGATCTCGTGGATCCGGGCCGGTCGTAGCCGTGCCGCCACATCGCGGACCTCATCGAGGGCATCGGTCGCGAGTGTCTGGGCGCGTCGGAGCGATGCGAGCGCGTGATCCGTCGGCACGGACGACGCCGAGCGCAGCTCGGCCTCGGCGGCGTCGAGCGTGAGGACCATCGCGGTGAGGGTCTGGCCGACCCCGTCGTGCAGGTCGCGGGCCACGCGTCCTCGCTCGTCCTCGTTCGCGGTGAGGAGTCGATCGCTTGCCTGCCGATACAACCCCGCGTAGCGGCGCGCCGAGGTCGCGATCAGATCGGCGAGGAAGGCCACGATGATGCCGATGCCCGCCATCAGCGGCCATTCGACGTAGTCCATCGTGTCCATCGGCTCGAACGGCTCGAGCCGAAGCCGAAGGCTGACGAAGGCATGCGCCGGGACCAGCGCGCCGACCAGCGCGATGCGGGCCAGAGCCACCTTGAGCCCGTACAGGAACGCGCCGATCCCGATCGTCACCCAGAGCGCCTGAAGCAGGACCTCCGGATCGGCCAGTCCCGCGAAAAGCGCAACCGCCAGGGCGACGGTCCCGACATCAAGCAGTCGGCGGGTCCGGACCGACCCGAGACGAGGACCGCGACCGATCCGACCGCTTCTCGGCGATGCCCCCATGGTCATCGACTGCGCCTCGAATGATTGGAATTGGGTATTCCCGCGCCCGATATGCCTGCCGATGATGCCGCTGCCGGACGGTGGAGTCCGGTGTGGAAGCAGCACGTTACTCGACGAGCGTCGCGTGGCGTGGGGGCAAGTGGGGGAGCACGGTGCTCGGACGCACCGCTGAATCGGTTCGGACCGCGGGATCCCCCGGCAGGACCGGACCGCGAGGGGAAGGAACCGCACCATGATGCGCTGGCTCGTGGGCTGGAGCGTGAAGTTCCGGCTGCTCGTCATCGGGATCGCCGCCGCTCTGCTGCTCCTGGGCGGAACGCAACTGCGCCAAGCTCGTGTGGACGTGCTGCCGGAGTTCACCCCGCCGTACGTCGAGGTCCAGACCGAGGCGCTCGGGCTGTCGGCCGAGGAGGTCGAGGAGTTGGTGACGATCCCGCTGGAGGCCGACCTGCTCAACGGGGTGGCATTCCTTGACGAGATCCGCTCCCGGTCGATCACTGGCCTGTCGTCCATCGTGATGACGTTCGAGCCGGGGACAGACATCTTCCGGGCTCGCCAAGTCGTGGCCGAGCGACTCACCCAGGCCCATGCCCTGCCGAATGTCTCCCGACCGCCTGCGATGCTCCA
Source organism: Candidatus Limnocylindrales bacterium (assembly GCA_035692005.1). Lineage (GTDB taxonomy): Bacteria > Chloroflexota > Limnocylindria > Limnocylindrales > CSP1-4 > SPCO01. The sequence goes on from DASSII010000029.1 coordinate 56,806, forward strand.
GCCACTCTCGACCGAGAACCGGATCATGATGGTCGGACTGCGCTCGACCGATCGGTCGCTGATCGACATGTCCGTGTTGGCCCGCTGGACGATCCGCCCCCGATTGATGGGGGTCCCGGGAGTTGCCAACGTGGCCATCTGGGGCCAGCGCGAGCGCCAGCTGCAGGTTCTGGTCGACCCGGCGGAGCTCAACCGCAAGGGGGTCACCCTCGATTCGATCATCCGGACCACCGGCAACGCCCTGTGGGTCTCGCCGCTGACATTCCTGGAGGCATCGACGCCCGGGACGGGCGGCTTCATCGACACCCCGAACCAGCGCCTGGGGATCCAGCACATCTCGCCGATCCGCACGTCGGACGACCTGTCGCGGGTCGTGATCGTCGACCGCGACGGCAAGGCTTCGGACCAGCGGCTGGGCGACGTCGCGGCCGTGATCGAGGATCACCAGCCGCTGATCGGCGATGCCGTGGTCGGTGATGGCCAGGGCCTGATGCTCGTCATCGAGAAGTTCCCCGGCGTCAACACCCTCGAGGTCACCCGCGACGTCGAAGCGGCGCTTCAAGCGATGGCACCCGGACTCGGTGGGATCGACGTCGACACGACCCTGTTCCGCCCGGCCAACTTCATCGAGGCCTCCATCGGGAACGTGTCGCTCGCGCTGCTCATCGGGTTCGTGCTGATCGCCCTGATGCTGGGCGCCCTGCTCTTCGACTGGCGAGCCGCAGCCATCAGCCTCGTGACGATCCCGCTGTCGATCGCCGTCGCGGCACTCGTCCTGCATCTCAGCGGCGCGTCGATCAACGCGCTGATGCTGGCTGGTCTGATCGTCGCCATCGGGGTCGTCGTCGACGATGCCGCGGGCAGCGTCGAAAGCGTCCTCCATCGATTCCGGGAGCCCCAGGCCGGTGATACCGAGCGATCCCGGGCATCGCTGGTCGTCGAGGCGACCCTCGAAGGACGCCGGCCGATCGTCTACGCGACGCTCATCGTGCTAGTCGCCCTGGTCCCGGTGTTCTTCATCGGCGGAGCCGCCAGCGCCTTCCTGCCATCCCTGGCGCTGGCCTACGGCGTCGCCGTCCTCGCCTCCATGGTCGTGGCGCTGACGCTCACGCCCGCCCTGGCGGTCCTGCTGCTGTCGCGCGGCTCGGCCGAGCGTCACGAGTCCCCGATCCTGGCGAGGATCCGGGGTACGTATGGTGCCGGGCTGTCCAGCCTCGTCCAGCGCGTCCCGACAGGGATGCTGACCGGCGCCGTCGCGCTGCTCGGGATCGTCGCCATCGTCGGCGTCCTGGCCCTGCCGCGCAACGGCGATTCGGTCCTGCCGTCCTTCAAGGCCCGCGAGGTCCTCATCCACTGGGACGGCGCTGCCGGAACGTCGCATCCCGAGATGGCCCGCGTGGTAACGGCCGCGTCCCAGGAGCTGCGCACGGTCGACGGCGTCCGCAATGTCGGCGGGCACATCGGCCGAGCGATCCTGTCCGACGCCGTCGTCGGCGTCGACTCGGGCGAGATCTGGGTCACGATCGACTCCGGGGCCGATTATCAGCGTACGCGGGCCGCGATCGAGGACGTGGTCAACGGCTACCCGGGCCTCGGCACGGCGGTCATCACCTATCCTGAAGACCGGATCGCCGAGGTCCTGTCGGGATCCGATCATGACGTCGTCGTGCGGGTCTACGGGCAGGACGCGACGGTCCTCGGTGAGCGAGCGGAACAGGTGCGTTCGTCGCTCGCCGGAGTGTCGGGCATCGTCGACCCGGCCATCGACGCCGAGACCCAGGAGCCGGCGGTCGAGATCGCGATGGATCTTGAGGCGGCCAGCCGCCACGGCCTCAAGGCCGGCGATGTCAGGCGCACGGCGACGACGCTGTTGTCCGGTATCGAAGTCGGCCTGCTGTTCGAAGACCAGAAGATCTTCGAGGTGGTCGTGTGGGGCACGCCCACCCTCCGGACCAGTGTCGACACCATCCGTGATCTGCTGATCGAGACGCCCGACGGTGGGCTGGTTCGCCTCGACGAGGTCGCCGACGTCTCGGTGGCGCCGGCGCTCAGCGTGATCAACCGCGAAGGGGTCATGCGCTATGTCGACGTCGGGGCCGGGATCAGCGGGCGCGATGTCGGGTCGGTCCTCGATGACGTCCGAGCCGCCGTTGCCAGCGTCCCGTTCCCACTCGAGTATCACGCCGAGGTGTTCAGCGAGGCGGCGACTCGCCAGGATGCCCAGACGACGCTGCTGCTCGTCCTGGTCGGCATGGCGCTGCTCATCTTCCTCCTGCTCCAGGCCGCGTTCGGTAGCTGGCGGCTGGCGGTGATGGTCTTCGCCACCCTGCCGGCAGCCCTCATCGGCGGGATCCTGGCAGGACAGCTGGCTGGTTCGCTCATCAGCATCGGGTCGCTCGCGGGCCTGTTCGTGATCCTGGCGATCAGCGTTCGGACGGGCGTCGCGCTGATCGACCACTACCAGCGCCTGGAGCGCGCTCAGGGCGAGTCGTTCGGGATAGCCACCATCCTGCGCGGTGCCCAGGATCGCCTGGGCCCGACCCTGATCACCGCGCTCGGCACCGCGCTCGGCGTGCTGCCGTTCCTCGTGCTCGGAGATGTCGCCGGGCTCGAGATCATCCGACCGATGGCGATCTTCGTCCTCGGCGGACTCATCACCTCGACCCTGCTGACGTTGCTGGTCTTCCCGGCCATGTACCTGCGGTCCGGCCCAAGCGTGGCGACCGACACCGATGCACTGTCGACCGAACAGCAGCCGGCCTTCGAGCCGACCACGGCGTAGGGGAGGACATCGGATGAAGCGCAGCGCACGCATCCTCATCGTGATCGTCGCCATCTTCGGCAGCGTCGCTGCGGGCTGCAGCCCACAAGCATCGACCGCGGCCAACAAGGAGGCCGCGATCGTCGTGGAGGACCAGCCATCGGGTCTCAAGCTGCTGACCCTGTCCGGGCACGCCGCCAAGCGACTCGGGGTGCAGACCGTCGAGGTCACCACCCGCGGTAGCGGCCTGGCCATCCCGTATGCGGCCGTGATCTACGACTCGAAAGGCGGCACCTGGGCCTACGCGGCGTCGGAGGCGTTGACCTTCCAGCGCGCCGCCATCGCCATCGACACCATCGACGGCGACGAGGCGCTCCTGTCCGACGGTCCCGAAGCCGGCACGTCGGTCGTCACGGTCGGTGCGGCCGAGCTGTACGGCGCCGAAACGGGCGTCGGCGGCGGCCACTGACCGCGAGCACGTCCACGAGGGGGCGAGGCCATGATGCGGCAGATCATCGCGACCAGCCTGCGGTTTCGATACATCGTCATCGCCGCGGCCGCCGGCCTGATGCTGTTCGGCGGCAGCCACATCCAGTCGATGCCGGTCGACGTCTTTCCGGAGTTTGCGCCGCCCAAGGTCGAGGTCCAGACCATCACCCTCGGGCTGTCCGCCTCGGAAGTCGAGTCGCTCGTCACGATCCCGCTCGAGCAGGCGTTGTCCGGGATCGAGGACCTCAAGGTCCTCCGCTCCAAGTCCGTCGCACAGCTGTCCCAGATCATCATGCTGTTCGAACCGGGCACCGACCTGCTCAAGGCTCGCCAGCTCGTCCAGGAACGCATCACCAACGTCACGAACACGCTGCCCACGTGGGCGGCCCCGCCGTTCATGATGCAGCCGGTCTCCGCCACAAGCCGCGTCATGAAGATCGGCATGTCGTCCGAGACGGTCGATCTCATCGACATGTCGACGATGTCCTACTGGACCATCCGCGCGCGCCTGCTGGGTGTCCCCGGCGTCGCCAACGTGATGATCTACGGCGAGCGCTTGGACATGCTCCAGGTCCAGACCATCCCCGACAAGATGGCGGCGCACGGCGTCGCGATCGAGACCGTCATGGAGGCCACCTCCGAGGCGCTCGACGAGGGCATCCTCCTGTTCTCGCCGGCCAATGCCTTCGGGACCGGTGGTTTCATCGAGACCGCCAACCAGCGCCTCAATGTCCACCACCCGCCGTCGATCCTCGCCGTCGAGGACCTGGCCCACGTCAAGGTGGCGGGTCGGGACGGCCGGCTGGTCGACCTGCGCGAGGTGGCGGAGCTGGTCCGCGATCACCAGCCGCTCCACGGCGAAGCCGTCATCAATGACGGACCGGGGATCATGCTCATCGTCGAGAAGCTGCCCTGGGCGAATACGCTGGACGTCACCCGCGGCGTCGAGGCGGCCATGGACGAGCTCAAGCCGGGCATGGTCGGGATCGATGTCGACACGACGATCTTCCGGCCGGCCAGCTTCATCGAGATCGCCCTTGCCAACCTGACCAGCGCCCTGCTGCTGGGCAGTCTGCTCGTGTTCTTCGTCCTTGTGGCCTTCCTGTATGACTGGCGCACCGCGCTGATCAGCCTGGTGGCGATCCCCCTGTCGCTCATGGCGGCGGCGATGGTCCTGTATTTCACGAAGACCACGATCAACACGATGATCCTGGCCGGCTTCGTCATCTCGGTCGGGGTCGTCGTCGATGACGCGATCATCGACATCGAGAACATCGTCAGACGACTGCGTCAACACCGCCTCGAGGGCGGCAAGGGCTCGACCGCCCGGATCATCCTCGACGCGTCCGTCGAGGTCCGTAGCGCGATCGTCTACGCGACGCTCATCGACATCGTGGCCATCACGCCGGTCTTCTTCATCGAGGGTCTGTCGGGCGCCTTCTTCCAGCCGCTGGTCGTGGCCTACGCACTGGCCGTCCTCGCGTCGCTGGGCGTGGCCTTGACGGTCACGCCGGCACTGGCCTACATCCTGTTGCGCAACGCGCCGATCGAGAGGAACCACTCGCCGATCGCCCGTCGGCTGCAGGCGGCGTATGCCGGGGCCCTGGCACGGATCATCCGGACCGCCAAACCGGCGTTCGCGACGGTGGCGGCCATCAGCCTGCTGGGCATCCTCGTCTGGCCGCAGCTCGGTCAGTCGCTGTTGCCCGACTTCAAGGAACGCGACTTCCTCATGCACTGGGTCACCGCGCCCGCGACATCCCATGCCGAGGAGACCCGCATCACGATCGCCGCCTGCAACGAACTGCGCACGATCCCGGGCGTCCGCAACTGCGGGGCCCACATCGGGCAGGCGTTCCAGGGCGACGAGCCGTACGGCATCGAATTCGGCGAGAACTGGATCAGCATCGAGGAGGCGGTCGACTATGACGACACCCGAGCGGCGGTCCAGGAAGTCGTCGACGGTTACCCCGGCCTGCGGCGCGACGTGCAGACCTACCTCAAGGAGCGCATGCGCGAGGTCCTGACCGGATCGGGGGACGCCGTCGTCATCCGTATCTTCGGCGAGGATCTCCAGGTCCTCCGTGACAAGGCCGCCGAGGTCGAGGCCGCCCTCGAGGCGGTCCCCGGCATGATCGACGTCCATACCGAGCAACAGGTAAACATCCCGCAGATCCAGGTGACGGTCGACCTCGCCAAGGCCGAGCGGTACGGCATCAAGCCGGGCGATGTCCGGCGCGCCGCGGCCACCGTCGTGGCCAGCGAGGAAGTCGGCGACATCTTCTACGACGGTCATGCCCAGGACGTGGTCGTCTGGAGCATCCCGTCGGCACGGGACAACGTCAGCGACATCGAGAACCTCCTGCTCGACGCCGCGGATGGCAGCAAGGTCCGTCTCACGGACGTCGCCACGGTCGTGGTCGCGGCGACGCCGGGCCACATCGGCCACGAGCAGAACTTCCGCAAGATCGATGTCGACGGCAACGTCGCCGGGCGCGACCTCGGCGCGGTCACCCGCGATGTCGAAGCTGCGCTGGCCAAGATCGAATTCCCCCTCGGCTACCACCCCGAGCTGCTGGGCGAGTACCAGGAGCGCCAGGCGGCCCAGGGCCGGCTGCTGCTGTTCGCCATCGCGGCGGCCATCGGTGTGTTCCTGCTGCTGCAGGCCTCGTTCGGCAGCACGCGACTGGCGCTGCTCTCGTTCCTCACGCTGCCGTCGGCCCTCGTTGGGGGCGTACTCGCGGCGTGGGTTGGCGGCGGCGTGATCTCGCTCGGATCACTCGTCGGGTTCTTCACGGTGCTCGGGATCGCGGCACGCAATGGGATCATGATGGTCAACCACTTCCAGCACCTGGAGCGCGAGGAGGGCATGGTGTTCGGGCGCGATCTGGTGATCCGTGGTGCCAGGGAACGCCTCTCGCCGATCCTGATGACGGCGCTGGCGACCGGCCTGGCGCTCGTTCCGTTGGTCATCGCCGGCGATCTGCCGGGCCATGAGATCGAGCACCCGCTGGCCATCGTGATCCTCGGCGGCCTCGTCACCTCGACCCTGCTCAACCTGTTCGTCGTCCCGTCGTTGTACCTGCGCTTTGGCCGCCGGACGTCGTCGGGCGACCCGAATCCGGCCGCGCAGGCCGCGACCGCCTAGAAACGCACGCGGGTCAGACGAGGAGGGCGACGGCGAGGGCTATCAGCCTAGGCGTCGGTCAGGTCAGACGCCGATCCGTCGATCGGTCGAGTGACCGCCCGCAGCGAACCAGGCGACGATCGCGACCGGCACACCCACGACGAGACCACCGAGCAGCGACTCGTCAAAGGCGAGGCCGTCCACGATCGGTTGGATCTCGTCGACGGTCATCGCTCCCCAGACGACCTCGCTCGCGACCAGCCCGCCGATGAACCAGCCGATCGCTGCGATCATCCACATCCACGGCGTGCGTGCCCTGGCGAAGAACTGGGCGACCATGCCGAAGGCCATCGAAAGGACCACCAACAGGCCGACACCGGTGAGCCCAAGGTCGAACAGCATCGCGCTCACCTCCTTCCGTGACGGGAAGCGTGACCGGCCGATCGCGCGGCCGCCAGAGCCGCACGGCCTGAATCGCCACGTCATCCGGCATCGGATCCGGACCGCCGCATGCGACGAACCCGGCTCGCGAGTGCCCAGTCCACGGGCCGCCCGCATGCCGTCGGCTGCGCTCAGCCCAGGTAGCGCAGCCACAGGTAGACGGTCGAGATGGCGAGCGACATGGCGACGACGACCGATCCGTAGCGGAGGAACTGGCCGAATGTGATCGGGTGCCCATCGCGCGCCGCAAGGTTGGCCACGACGATGTTGGCCGAGGCGCCGACGATCGTGAGGTTGCCGCCGAGGCATGCACCCAGCGCCAGCGCCCACCACAGCGGCTCGCCGTGCGATCCCGTTTCGATCATCCGCTCGACGATCGGGATCGCGGTCGCCGTATAGGGGATGTTGTCGACGATGGCGGATGCCGCCGCGGACACCCACAGGATCCCGATGGTGGCGACCTCCTGGCGGCCGCCGGCGAGGTTCGCGAACGCATCCGCGACCGTGCCAACGATGCCGACCTGCACGACGGCCTCGACCAACATGAACAGGCCGACGAAGAAGAACAACGTATTCCATTCGATGTCGCGCAGCGCCTCGTGCGGGTCGAGCGGCCCGACGATCATCAACACGGTCGCGCCGAGCAGGGCGATGGTCGCCGCTTCGACGCCGATGACCGAATGCAGGAGGAACCCGACGATCGTCAGGCCGAGCACGAGGAGCGCCCGGTTCATCAACGGCCGATCCGTGATCGCTGCAGCCGGATCGACCGTGGCGAGCATGTCGAGCCGGTCCTCGTCATCGGCCATCGATCGTCCGAAGGCGAACCGCAGGATCACCAGGAACGCGGCCATGATGATGACCACGACGGGCGCCAGGTGCACGAGGAAGTCGCCGAAATCGAGGCCGGCCGCCGATCCGATGAGGATGTTGGGTGGATCGCCGATGAGCGTCGCGGTGCCCCCGATGTTGGACGCGAAGACCTGGCTGATCAGGTAGGGGAACGGCGACACCTTCAGGGTCCGCGCGATCGAGAGCGTGACCGGCGTCAGCAGGACGACCGTGGTGACGTTGTCGAGGACCGCCGCGAGCAGCGCGGTCGCGAGCACGAGGATGACCAGCAGGCGGAATGGCTCCCCGCGGGACCGCTGGATCGCGAGCCCGGCGACGTACTCGAAGAAGCCGGTCTTGCTGAGCCCTCCGGCCAGGATCATCATCCCGGCCAGCAGGAAGATGACGTTGAAATCGATGCCGGCGAAGGCCTCGTCCTGGTCGATGACGCCCAGGACCACCACGAGGAGCCCGCCCAGCAGCGCGACGAGCGTTCGGTCGAAACGCTCCGACGCGATGAGCGCGTAGGCGGCGACGAAGATGCCGCCGGCGAGCAGGACATCCACGTCAGCGCACCCGCCGGGCGCGACCGGGCCAGGTCAGGTCGTTCGCTGTCTTGGTCGCGCGCGGATGTCGGGGGGCGGTGTGGTCGGGCCTATCCACCAGGGCCGTCGCTGGCCGCCACCACCAGCGACGTGCGCCCGAGGCCCACGTTCATCGTCTCGCGTGCATCCATGACCGGCGAATCCTACCAGCCCGCCGTCGCGGACTCGGAGGAGTCAGCCTGCCGTCACTCCCCCGCCGACGCGGCGTCACGGAAGCGTCACCTGGCCGTCCTCGGCTCGTCACGGCCACCAGCCACCTTGCCGAGAGACGCCGCAGGTGCCGGCGCAACCACAAGGTGGAGGTTCGAATGAAGCGACTCCTGCTGACAGCGGCGGTCGGCGCGCTGGCCGTCATGACGGTGGCCGGGCCCGTCAGTGCCCGGACCTTCGGTGCGGTCTACGCCAACGACCAGATCTACCGAGTGTTCGGGAACTCGGCCAACGTGCCGGACGGCACCGGAACGGATCCGTTGGCCACGTTCACGAACTCCACGAACGCCGACCAGAAGGGCGTCGCTGAGTTCGCACCGGGCTCGCCGACCGGGCACCATGGCGGCCGTTGGGCCGTCTACCGCGCGACGTGGACATCCACCGCTTCCGGGACGCTCGTGACCAGCTGGTCGCAGTTGCAGTCGCTCGTCTCGACCGGTCAGATCACGCTCGTTCGTGACGCGGCGGCGGATTTCCGTTGCCCGGTCCTGGGTGATCCGGAACCGATCGGCTGACCGGTCGGTCGGGGGCCACTGCGCCCACCCGGGATCCAGCTCCCGAGCAAACGACGACCCGCTGGTCAGCCAGCGGGTCGTTTCGTGCTCGAAGTGTGGAGGCGACGACCGGATTCGAACCGGTGAATAGAGGTTTTGCAGACCTCCGTGTTGAGCCACTTCACCACGTCGCCAGGGGGAGTATGCGCGGGCTGGTTGCTGGTGGTTGGCTGCCCCTCGAGGATTCGAACCTCGGTTCACGGATCCAAAGTCCGCTGTCCTACCACTAGACGAAGGGGCAGCGGGGCCTTCGGGAAGGGATGTGGAGCGGAAGACGGGACTCGAACCCGCGACCCTCACCTTGGCAAGGTGATGCTCTACCAACTGAGCCACTTCCGCTCGGAGCTCGACCACCCCGGAAGATGGTGCCGAGGGCCAGGATCGAACTGGCGACACCGCGATTTTCAGTCGCGTGCTCTACCGACTGAGCTACCTCGGCCCGATGGTCAACCTCGCTGGGATGGCCGTCGGCGGTTCGCAGGATACCACGCACGCTTCGGGACCTGCCACGGCGAGCGCGGCGTGCGTACGGTGGGTGGAGCCCACGACCGACCTACTCCAACCCCGCCAGCTGCGCCTCGTCCGACGGCCCGAGCGGGGCCTGCCCGCTCAGCTGTCGCAGTCGGTTGATCCGATCGACCGTCGAGGGATGCGTCGACATCAGGTTCGATGAGCGCTCCTCGAACTTCTTGATCGGATTGCTGAAGTACATGTGCTGGGTGCCCCGGTTGGCCACCTCGAGGACCTCGGGGTCGGCCGAGATCTTGGCCAGCGCTCGCTCGAGGCCGTTTGGGTTGCGGGTCAGCTCGACCGATGACGAATCGGCCAGATACTCGCGCTGGCGGCTGACCGCCAGCTGGATGAACCGGCTGATGAGCGGCGCCAGGATCGACAGCACGATCGCCACCACGAACACGATCACCTGCGCCCCGCCGCCACCGCCGCTGTCGCGGCTGCGACCGCCGCGCCCGACACCGCCCCAGAACGTGAAGCGCAGGAAGAAGTCGGCCAGGATGGCGATCGCCCCGACCATCACCCCGACGACGAGCGAGAAGCGGATGTCGTAGTTGCGCACGTGCGACAGCTCGTGACCGATGACGCCCTGCAGCTCCTCGCGGTCGAGCTTCTCGAGCAGGCCCGTGGTGATGGCCATCGAGGCGTGGGCCGGATCGCGGCCCGTGGCGAACGCGTTGGGGGCCGTATCGTCGATGACGTAGACCTTGGGCATCGGGATGTTGGCGGCGATGGTCATCTCGCGGACGACGTTGAGCAGCTGCGGGGCCTGCGTCTCGTCGATCTCACGGGCTCCACTGACCGCCAGCACCAGCGAATCGCCCGCGAAGTAGGTCCCGACGCCCGCCAGCGCCCCGACCCCGACGGCACCGGCCGTGGTCAGCAACCCGCCTTCGGGCGAGCCGAAGATGGCGAACCCGATGGTGAACCCGAGGACCCCCAGGATGACGACGACCAGCGCCGCCATGAGGAACGAGTTACGCCGGTTCGCGGCGATCTGATCGTAGAAGGATGTCCCGGCCACGGTTCCTCCCGCGGACGGGCGGTCAGCTCAGACTGAGGTCCACGTTCGGGACGTTCGCGGCCTCAGGTTCGGCGTCGAAGAACTCGCGCTTGCTGAAGCCCAGGGGGCCGGCCAGGAGCGCGTTCGGGAACGTCGCGATCGAGGTGTTGAAGTCGAGCACCGTGGCGTTGTAGTGCTGGCGGCTGAACGAGATCTGGTTCTCGGTCGTCGTCAGCTGCTCCTGGAGCGCCAGGACGTTCTGGTTCGCCTTGAGCTCCGGGTAGTTCTCGACGACGGCGAACAATGAGCGCAGCGTCCCGGTCAGCGCGTTCTCGGCGGCCGCCTGCTGGGCTGGTCCCTGGGCGCCGGCGGCGACGGCCGCAGCGCGGGCGTTGGTCACGTCGGTCAGGACCTTCTGCTCGAAGCCCATGTAGCCCTTGACCGCGTTGACGAGGTTCGGGATCAGGTCGTGGCGCCGCTTGAGCTGGACCTCGATCTGGGCGAACGCCTCGTCGATGCGCAGCCGCTTCTGGACCAGGGAGTTGTAGATCGCGATCGCGCCGACCACCAGGACGACGATGACCGCGATGATGATGAGAACGATCGGGTCCATACCCCTCCTCCGGTCGGGCGCCAGGATGCGGCGACCCCTGCGCGCAGTCTACCAGTCAACGGCGCGCCCACCCTCTGCGCCGGGACGACCTTGCAATCGCATCACAGCCGGTCGCACGACCCCTCCGCGACCGATCCGTCCGCTACGCTGTGAGCGTGATCGTACGGGTGCTGACCGCCAAAGTGGCCATGGATCGATCGGGTGAACTCCACGACCTGCTCCGAGAGCAGTTGCCGATCCTGCGCAGGCACGACGGCCTGGTCTACGTCAAGCTCGCTCGTCGGCTGATGGGCCGGACCGAGGAAGTCGTCCTCATCGAGGAATGGCGTGACCCGGCGGCGATGTACGTCTGGACGGGCCCCGACATCCATCGCCCGCGTCTGCTGCCGGGCACGGAGGAGCTGCTCGACGAGCTGCGCATCACCCATTACGAGTCGCTGGACGTGACCATCGAGTAGACGCGCGGCGGGGCACCGGCGACACCGGGTGGTGGGCGGTACTGGACTCGAACCAGTGACATCCTCGGTGTAAGCGAGGCGCTCTGACCGACTGAGCTAACCGCCCCCGGTCGCGGAGCCTACACCGACGCGATGCACGTCGACCGCCTGCTCGGCGGTCGTGTCGTGGTCGCGATGTGGTGCCCAGGCCGGGACTTGAACCCGGATGAGTTGCCTCATACGCCCCTCAAACGTACGCGTATACCAATTCCGCCACCTGGGCCGGTGTCACCTTCGTGGGATCCGAGGGAATGGTACCGAGGGAGGGACTTGAACCCACACGACCTTGCGGCCACTGGTACCTGAAACCAGCGCGTCTGCCTATTCCGCCACCTCGGCACGGACCCCGCGCGACCGTTACCGGTCGACGGCGAGGCGCCATGTTAGCACATCCCAGAATCGGTCCGACGGGTCGGTCACCTGGCGTACGACCGGCCCCTGGACGGTGTCGCGCAGCACGACCACGGCGTCCGGGAACGCCAGCGGCAGCAGGTACCGGCCCTTCGTCAGCTGGCGCTGCAGGGCGCTCGACGCGGCCTTGCGGGCGGCGTCCGTCCCTGGTGCCCGGGCCTTGACCAGGAGCCTGTCGAGGACCGGATCCTGGACGCCCATGACGTTGGAGCCGCCCTTCAGCGTCTGGCTCGAGGCCAGCAGCGGGTAGAGGTCGGCATCGAGCCCCATCCGGACGTCGGCGATGGCCACCTGGAACGCGCCGGTCGACAGGCGATCGTTGACGAAGACGCCCGGCGCCAAGGGCACGTGGGTCACCGTCAGTCCGATCTGCTGCCAGTCGCGCACGACCGCTTCGGCGGCCGCGAAGGCCGGGTGGTTCGCCTCGTCGGTCGGGCTCAGGACCTCGATCGTCAGGGGGTTCTTTGCCTTCGGCAGTGACCATCCCTTGGCCCCCTTGGTCCAGCCCGCCGCCTGGAAGGCCTTGGTGGCCGCCGAACGACTATGGGCCACGACCGGCGCCGCAGCCGGGTCGTAGAAGGGCGAGACCGGCGGGATCGGTCCGCTCGCTGCCTGCGCCGCGCCCGCGTATGCCGCCTTGATCAGTTGCTCGCGATCGATGGCCGCGAGGAGGCCGGTGCGGACGGTCGCGTTGGCGAACTCGGGATGACTCGGGCGCAGGTTCAGCAGGCCGGCGGCGAGCGTCGCGCCCGGGTAGCGCACGAGACGACTGGAGCCCCCGGTCGACAGCTCGGCGGCGAGCTGCGGGGACAGGCCGGAGGCCGCGTCGAGATCGCCGGCGCGGAAGTCGGCGGCAAGCCGTCCAGGATCCGTGTAGAAGCGGAACTCGATCCCGGACAGGTACGGCATCGGCCGTGACGGTCGGACCGTCGGGCCGGGCGTCGTCAGCGAGTCGGTCGCGCCGGCGCTGGCGACGGGCGTCGGCTCGGCGTCGGTCTCGACGACCGCCGCCGGGACCAGCGACGCTGCGGTGTCGGACAGCTCGACGAGCGCGAACGCTCCCGAACCGATCGGCTGCCGGCCGAACGGGTCGTCGGGCAGCGATGCGACCGGGACGTCGGCCAGCAGGTGGGCTGGTGCCAACGGCTGGGTCAACGCCTGCAGGAAGCCACCGAGCGGCGTCGTCAGCGTGAACGTCACCTGATGGGCGCCGGACTTCGTGACGCCGACCTCGCGCCACGATGATGCCGACGGGCCGCTGTAGTCAGGATCCTTGAGGGCCTCGATCGTGAACACGACGTCCTCGGGTGTGACCGGGACGCCGTCATGCCACAGCGCATCGGGGCGCAGGTCGACCACCCACGTCTTGCCCGTCCTGTCGACCGTCCAGCCTGCGGCCAGATCCGGAACGATGCTGCCGGCGGGCCCGTTGCGGACGAGCCCGGAGAAGACGAGCGCGACGAGATCGCGGTCGACCTGGGTGCGCGCCGTGAGCGGCGACACCGACACCGGCACGCCCACCGCTCCCTCGACATACGGTCGGGCGTCGAGGGCCGGCCCGCTCGCCGCCGGCGAGGGTGCCGGACTCGACACGCTCGAGGCACGTTGCACGGCCGGGATGCCGATGAGGCCCGCGACGATGGCGAGCAGGAAGACCAGCGTCCCGACGACGAAGGAGTCGCTTCGGGTCATGAGGCTCCGTGTCGATCGTGGACCGTGGTCCACGGCGCCGCGCTCAGGCGGCCGGCGCGAGAACGTACGACGCCAGCGAGAAGATGACGAAGAGGGCGAGCAGCACGATGGTGAACTGCCACAGCCGGCGCTCCACGCCCCGTCGACTCCGGTACACGGCCGAGTCGCCACCGAATGTTCCGGACAGCCCCGTGCCGCGCGCCTGCAGCAGGATCGCGACGATCAGGGCGATGCTGACGATGATCTGGCCGATGCCGAGGAGCGGGTTCAAGACGTGCGGACCTCCGGTGGGGGGACGGCGGCCGATGCTACCACAGGGTCGCGCTCAGCCATGGCCCGGGACGAGCAGCGACCTGCCGGTGAGGCCCGGCCACGCCGGTAGACCGGCCAGCTCGAGGAGCGTCGGGGCCACGTCGGCCAGCACGCCGTCGCTCAGCCGTCGATCCGCCACGGACCTGCCGACAAGCAGGAACGGGACCGGGTTGAGGGAGTGCGCGGTCACCGGCTGACCGGCGCCATCGAGCATGTCGTCGGCGTTGCCGTGGTCGGCAGTGATGGCCAGGATCGCGCCCGGTCCGAGGGGATCGCGGGTCTCCACCGCCGCCACCGCGTCGACGATGCGAGCAAGGGCGGCATCGACCGCGGCCAGGGCCTCGATCGTCGCGTCCCACACGCCCGTGTGGCCGACCATATCGGCGTTGGCGTAGTTGGCGACGACGAAGTCGTAGCGGTCCGATTCGATCGCCGTGACGAGCGCGTCGGTCACGCCCGGCGCCGACATCTCCGGTCGGAGGTCGTAGGTGGCGACCTTGGGGCTGGGCACGAGCAGTCGGTCCTCGCCGACCCACGGCGCCTCGACGCCGCCGTTGAAGAAGTACGTGACGTGCGCGTACTTCTCGGTCTCGGCGACGTGGAACTGACGCCAGCCGGCCGCGCTGACGGCCTCGGCCAGCGAGGGGACCGTCTCCGGCGGGAAGGCGACCTCGACCGGCAGGCCCTCCTCGTAGGCCGTCATCGTGACCACGAACAGGTCATCCGGTCTCGGCCGGCCGCTCGGCGACGACCGATCGAACCCGTCGAACGTCGGCCCGTCGGCGAGGGCGTGGACCAGCTGGCGCCCGCGGTCGGCGCGGAAGTTCGCATGGACGATCGGATCGCCATCGACCAACGGCCGGGACTGGTCGCCCGTCGGATCGACGACCGTCGGCGCGACGAACTCGTCGGTCTCCCCTCGGGCATAGGCAGCGGCGATGGCCTCGCCCGCCGACGACGCCCGCAGCGGCGACTCGCGGTGGACGATCGCGTCGTACGCCCGCTCGACCCGCTCCCAGCGCCGGTCGCGGTCCATGCCGTAGTAGCGACCGCCGACGGTCGCGATGGCCGCGTCGGGATGCGCGGCGGCAAGTCGGGGCTCGAGGTCCGCCACGAACCCGAGCGCGGATGACGGCGGAGTGTCGCGCCCATCGAGCAGCGCATGGACCTCGACCCGCGGCACGCCCTGGCGATGTGCCAGGTCCGCGAGCGCGACGAGGTGACGGTCGTTGGCGTGCACGCCGCCAGGCCCGATCAGGCTCACGATCGAGAGCACGCCCCGACCGGCCCTGGCGGAGGCGCAGGCAGCAAGCAGCGCGGATCGCGTGAAGAACGACCCGTCGGCGATCGCCGCATCGATGCGCGGCAGGTCCTGGAGCACGGGTCGGCCCGCGCCGAGGTTGAGATGACCGACCTCCGAATTGCCCATCTGGCCGGCCGGCAGCCCGACAGCGTCCTCGGACGCCCGCAGGACGCTGTGCGGCCAGCGGGCCAGCAGCCCGCGCCAGGTCGGCAGCGGGGCCGCGGCGATCGCATCGCCGGCGGGGTCGTGGCCGATTCCGAAGCCGTCGAGGATGACGAGCACGATCGGCCGGGGCCGGGCCCGGTCACCCGGCCGACCGCTCGAGCCGGGCACCTCGATCAGTCCCCGACCAGGCCGCGAGCGCGAGCCGTGATGGCGGCCCGGGCGACGATGCCGGCCATCTCGTCGGGTTGCAGTGAGGCCCCGCCGACGAGGGCACCGTCGATGCCGGGCTCGGCCAGGAACTCGGCGATGTTCGACGACGTGACGCTGCCGCCGTAGAGGATCGGGATGGATGCGGCCCGGGCCTCCAGCCCAAGCACGTCGAGGCTGGCCCGGATGGCATCGGCCATCGCCCCCGCGTCGGATCCGCTGGCGGTACGGCCGGTACCGATCGCCCAGACCGGCTCGTACGCGACGACGAGGCCGCCGTCGGCCAGCGACGTCGCGTCGAGGTCGGCCAGCGCGCCGCGCAACTGGCGCTCGACGACGTCGATGGCGCGACCGGCGGAGCGCTCGGTCAGCAGCTCACCGACGCACAGGATCGGGCGCAGCCCGCTGTCCAGCGACCGGGCGAGCTTGCGACCGATGAGCGCGTCGGTCTCGCCTGCGTCCCGGCGTCGCTCGGAATGGCCGACGATGACCCACGTCGCCAACCCGTCGAGCATCGGCGCGGCGACCTCGCCGGTGTACGGTCCGGCGAGCTCGTGGTGGACGTTCTGCGCCCCGATCCCGACATCGGCGTCGGTCTCCGCCAGCGCATCGCGGACCGCCGCCAGACACACGAACGGCGGACAGATCACCCTGGTCACGCCGGCCTCGCGCGTCCGGGCCGCGATCGTGCGCGCCAGCTCCCCCGCGTCGGCCGGGGTGGTATGCATCTTCCAGTTGGCGGCGACGACGACTTCACGCATGCGTGCGAATCATGCCAGACCGGCCGGTCGCGCCGAGCGGTGCCGCGGGTTCGGCCTCGGCCAGCCGTTCGATCCGTTCGAGCGCCCGCTGGACGGCGGAGCGGTGCAGGTCGAGCCGCTCGGCGAGCTCGGTCAGGGTGGCCTCCGGAGTCGCCCGACGAGCGTCGGCCACGAGGCGGACAACGTACGGCTGCTCGACCAGGCGCCCGTCGCCGTCCAGCACGGCGATGGCGTCGAGCTGGCGGCCGGCCGCCGCGACGGCGCGCTGGAGGTTCGCCGATTCGGCGTTGAGCACCCGGTTCAGCTCACCGCGCAGCGCCCGGGAGACCTGACGGGCCTCGAGTTCGAGCAGGGCGCCGGCGGCCCCGATCCGTCGCAGGAACGTGCCGACCGCCTCACCGCTCTTCCAGGTCACGACCCCACGCCCACGACGCACCCGCCACGACGCCGGCAGTCCGACATCGTCGAGGCGGGCGGCCAGCAGCGGCGCCTCCTCCGGGGAGACGACGAACTCGAGGTGGGTCCGGCCGCCGGCCAGGCTCAGCGAGCCGCGCGACAGGAATCGTCCGCGGAGCCAGGCGCTCCGGCAATGGTCCGCCGCGCTGGTCCAGTCGAACGGCGGCACGAGGGGCGGCGCGACGGACGGCCTGCCGGCGATCCCCTCCCCCGCCCGACGCAGCCGCAGCGCGAGGCGTGCCACCGCAGGCTCGCGGGCGACGAGGCCGGCGCCCAGACCGGCCGCCTCGGCCAGCCGGTCGCACGGCCGCGCGGGATCGATGGCGGCCAGCTCGTTGCGCAGCGCCGTGACGAGATCGCGTTCCGAGCGGGTCATCGTCAGGCGGTGCGTCCGACGGTCCGTCGCCGGGTCGTCGCTTCCGCCTCCAACGTGCGGATGACCGCGGCCGCCAGGCGAGCCGGGTCGTGGTGGTGGGCGTTGTCGGGGTCGACCACGTCGTCGAGCACGAGGCGCGGCGGCGCGCTCATGCCGTCGGGCGGCCAGTGCAGGCGTACGGTCTGCGCCTGCCAGTCGGTCGGGATGCGCGCATCGAACCGGTTGTTCGCGAGGACGACGTCGACGATGCCCGGTGCGGTGTGGTCGACCAGCGCCCGGACGTGATGCGGGAGGTCGTAGCCGGTCGTCTCGCCCGGCTGGGTGGCGACGTTGCAGACGTACAGCCGTGGCGCGCTCGCAGCCAGCACCGCCTCGCGGATGCCGGGCACGAGCAGGCTCGGCAACAGGCTGGTGAACAGGCTGCCGGGACCGAGCACGATGAGATCGGCCTCGGCGATGGCCACCAGCGCGTCCTCGGACGCCACGACATCGGACGGGCTGATCCAGACGCGCTCGATGTCGGCCGTGCGCATGATGCGCGACTGGCCGACGAGGGTGGAGCCGTCGACCGTCCGGGCATGCAGGGTGAGCGGCGTGGCCGTCACCGGCACGACCTGCCCGCGAACCGCGAGGATCCGGTTGAGGCGGCGCACCCCCTCCTCGAAGTCACCGCCCTCGATGGCGGTCATCGCCGCCAGCAGCAGGTTGCCGATGGCATGACCGGCGAGCCCCGGCCCCTCCGCCGCGACGGCCGGTGAGACGCCCTCGCCGACCGGGAAGCGGTACTGCAGCAGCTCGTTCATGAGCGGCTCGGCATCGGCCAGGGCCGCGATGCAGTTGCGGATGTCGCCGACCGGCGGGATACCGAGCTCCTCGCGCAGCACGCCCGACGAACCGCCGTCGTCCGCAACCGTCACGACCGCGGTGAGGTTGCTGGTGTGTTCCTTGAGGCCACGCAGCAGGGTGGACAGACCCGTCCCGCCACCGATGGCCACGATCCGCGGCCCCTTCGCCAGGAAGCGCTTCTGATAGATCACCTCGACGAGCGGCTGATCGGCGTCGGGCAGACGCAACGGATCGGTCAGCACGCGCATGACCCGGATCCCGCCGTAGACGACGACCGAGCTACCGATCAGACCGACGATGAGACCGCGCAGGGCGTACGGCAGGAACTGGAGGGTCGCGACGTCGATCAGGACGCCGAACGGGCCCCCGGGCTCAAGGTCGCGCGTCGCCTGACGGAGCATGTGCGCGAAGGCAAGGGCGAGCAGCAGGAGGCCAAGGAACACCACCAGCAGCCAGCGCTTCACGCCGATCCCCGGGGTGAGCCAGCGGCGCAGCCTCACGGTCGGTCGAGCTCCCGGTGGAAGACCGCGACCGGACCGACGTCACGCTCACGCAACCACGTCGCCAGCACCTCGGAGAGCACGATGCTCCGGTGGTAGCCGCCGGTGCAGCCGATCGAGATCGTCAGCCGGGTCTTGCCTTCCTCGATGTAGGCCGGGATCGAGAACTCGAGGAAGTCCTCGACCAGGGTGAGGAAGCGGCTCGTCACAGGTTGACCGAGCACGTACGCGCGGACCTCCTCGGTCAGGCCCGAGCGGGCACGCAGGTCGGGCACGTAGTACGGGTTCGAGATGAACCGGACATCGAACACGAGATCGGACTCGAGGGGCAGACCGTACTTGTAGCCGAAGCTGATCAGCTGGACGGCGAGTTGATCCGGCCGCGTGGTCGTGGCGAGTTGCGAGAACAGCCGCTCGCGCAACTGGCGCAACGACAGGTCCGACGTGTCGACGATGACGTCCGCCTCGGACCGGATCGGGTCGAGCATGCGGCGTTCCAGCGTGATCGAGCTGGCGATGCCGCCCTGCTCGTTGAGCGGATGCCGGTGACGGGTCTCACTGAACCGACGGATGAGCACGTCGTCGCGGGCTTCGAGGAACACGATCCGTGGCACGATGCCGCGGCCCTCGAGCGCGCCGCGCATCGAACCGAGGGCGAGTGTCGCGTCGCCGGCGCGGACGTCGACCACGATCGCCACCTGGGCGAACCGCTCGGGGTCCGACGACACGAGCTCGGCCAGCTCGGGCAGGAGCTCGCCGGGCAGATTGTCGACGACGGTGTAGCCGAGGTCCTCGAACAGCTTGGCCGCAGCGGTCTTGCCTCCGCCCGACAACCCGGACAGGATCACGACCGCCTGGTCGGCGGTGTCCGCTGCCACGGGGTCGTCCGCGGCCGAGGTCATCGGCCGGAGCGCCGGATGACGAACACCGTGATCTCGAACAGCAGGTACATCGTGCCGCCGAGCACGAACGGGCTCACCAGGTCGCCGCCGGGCGTGGCCACGGCCGCGAAGATGGCGATCCCGAGGATCACATAGCGACGCGCCGAGCGCAGACGCTCGGACGTGACGATGCCGATCCGCGACAGGCCGAACAACAGGATGGGGAATTCCATGACCAGGCCGAAGGCGAGGAACATCGTCGTGACGAAGTCGAAGTACGGCCCGGCTGCGACGTTCGCGACCAGCTTGTCGTCGGTGAAGCTCAACAGGAACTGGACCGCGAACGGCAGCACCAGGTAGGCGATGGCGACCCCGAGGGCGAAGAAGAACAGCGCCAGCGGCACCCACGGACGGACCGTCCGCCGTTCGTCCGGGGTCAGGCCCGGGGCGATGAACGCCCAGACCTGGTAGAGCAGCACGGGCATCGCCAGGATGATCCCGACGACGATCGAGATGCGCAGCTGGATGGCGAAGGCATCGCCGGGACCGAGCACCTGGGCGACACCGTTGGGCAACGGGATGAGCAGGAAGTTGCGGATGTCGCGCGCGAAGTAGAAGCCGACCACGGACCCGGCCACGACCGCGATGATCGCCCGGAACAGGCGGTCACGCAGCTCGCCGAGGTGGTCGACGAGGGACATGACCGACCCATCGGGGGCACTCGCCGGCGGCGTCGGCGGCTCGGACGGGACCGGCAGGCCGGACGCGGTGGCGTCGCGCAGGGCGTCGGCGTCGGCCATCAGGGACGAGGGGCGCCGGTCCTAGTTCGTGTGCGGGGTCGGCTCGCTCGACGGGGTCGGCGTCGACGCTACCGGTGGGGCGGCGACCACCTCGGGTGCGGCCGGTGCGGCGGGCGTCGGCGGCGGGCTGGCCGGGATGGGCGACGTATCGACCTTCACCGAATCGCTCAGATCCGACGACGCCTTGCGGAACTCGCGGATGCTCTTGCCGAGAGCCGATCCGACGTCCGGGAGCTTGCCCGGGCCGAGGATCAGGAGCGCGATGACGAGGATGATGATGAGTTCGACGGGTCCGGGCATCGGCATGGTGGAGGTCCTCTGAAACGGGCTGAACCGCGGCGGCTAGGGTAGCACAGGGAGTCTGGCCGCCCACTCGGCCGCGGCCGTCGCGACGTGCTCGGCCGGATCGCCCGGCGGGCTCCCGCCGGCAGGCGCCGCGATGGCCCGCGAGACGTTGACGAGCAGGCCCGCACCCGCTCGACCGGCAGCCGGCGGAGCGACCGCCGGACCGTGCGCCAGGACCGGCCCGAGGGCGCCGCCCTGGGTCCCGACCCCGGGCACGAGGAAGGCCAGCCCCGGCGCGACCGAGCGAATGGCGGCGATCTCGTCGGGCGCGGTGGCGCCGACGACGAGGCCGACCGTGCCGCCCGGGCCCCAGGTGGCGGCAAGGCGGGCGATCCGCTCGTGGAGTCGCTCGGCCGGAGCGCCGGACCCTGGGTCCGCGGGCAGCGCGAGGTCCTGGATCGTCCCGGCGCCCGGGTTCGACGTGCGGCACAGCACGTAGGCGAAGCGGTCACCGCGCTCGAGCAGCGGGGTGATCGCGTCGGGGCCAAGGTACGGGTTGACCGTCACGGCATCGGCGCCGAGCGCATCGAACAGCGCGACCGCCTGCCGGGCGGCGGTCGAACCGATATCGCCGCGCTTGCCATCGGCGACCACCGGGACATCGCCGGGGATGCCCGCCCGGAGCCGTTCGAGCGCGGCCAGGCCGGCCGAGCCATAGGCCTCGAAGAAGGCCAGGTTGGGCTTGACCGCCGCGGCGAACGGCAGGGCCGACTCCAGCACGAGCGCAGCGAACCGCTCGATCCCCGCGATGTCGCGCGAGAACCCGTTCGGCAGGGCGTCCGGATCGGGATCGAGACCGAGGCACAGGACGGTGCCGGTCGCCGCGGACCGCGCGGCCAGCCGATCGAGGTACGTGCCGGTCACCGGCCGCGGATCACGGGGACGGGCTGGCCGCGGCCGGGGCCGCGGACGACGCCGCCGGTGCCGGCGTGGCGACGGCCGGGAGCAGCGCCGGCGGGATGTACCAGTCCGGCCGCGACGCGGCGTCGAGCCCCGACACCTCGGTCAGCGACAGGACCTGGGCGACCGTCCAGGTCGGAGCGCTGCCCTCGAGGCGGGCCAGATGCAGGTCGACCGTCTGGCCGACGATGTGCAGGAACGCGATGGCGTCGCCGGCCGGCGACCACGCCGGCGCCCACGAGGCATCGTCGTTGGTCACGCGCAACAGCTCCTGGCCGTTGTTGGCATCGAGGATCACGACGTCCGTGCCGCGTGTCGTCGTGCGGGTCGCGGCCACATATCGCCCATCGGGCGACATCGATGGCTGCATGTAGCCGGTCGGCGACAGCGGGCGGGCGCGCTTGTCCTTCACCGAGTAGCGCATGATGACCGGCGCCCCGCGCGACCCATCCCGCCCGTTCTGGGTGTACAGCAGGAGCCGCCCGTCGTAGCGCCACTCCGGATCCTGGTGGCCCAACACGCCGATCTCGTTCACACCGGCCCGGCGGAGCTTCTTGGTGGCCACGTCGAAGAACTGGAGGACGACGTTCGAGTCATCCGGATTCGGGGCGTCGGTCACGAGGGCGATGGTCTTCCCGTCGGGTGACAGCACCGGCTGCCGCATCCACGATGACCACGACAGTCGGCCCTTGCGGAAGAAGCCGGTCGCCAGTCGCTCTGCCTTGGCGCTGCCGTCGGCCTTGACGATCATCAGGTCCGGCACGTCGACGTCGTAGCGGCCGTTGCGCCCGCGGACCGGCCACAGCGCGCTCTCGAGATGCGAGTGGATGTACACGATCGACTGTCCATCGGCCGACCAGGACGGCATCGAATCGCCCCCGTCGTCGGTCAGCTGGGTCGCGCCCGCATCGGTCTGGACCCAGATGTTGCCGCCCTTCGAGTAGGCGATCGAGCCGAGGAATGTCGCCTCGTCGGGCACGACCACGACATTCGATGGGGCGGCCGTCCGCGTCGGCCCGTCGCCTCCGTTACCGTTGCCGTTGCCGCTGCCGCCGATCCCGAAGGGCAGGTCACCGTTGAGCAGGTTGAAGGTGATGACCCCGATCAGGATCAACCCGACGATCGAGGCGATCGGTGCGATCAGCGTGCCGATCGGGCCGATGCCGTACGGGTCCGTTGCGCGACGCGGCCCGGGCCTGGCAGCCCGGGTCATGACACCGCCCCCACCAGCTCGACAGGGCTTCCGGCCAGGACGGCCGCGGCCTCGGGATGCGAACCGCTCGGGGCAGCATCGCGGATCTCGAGCTGGAGTGACTCGAACCCGCCGAACGTCCGGCTCGACAGCCGCGCGACCACGTCGATCCGGTCGCCCTCCTGGACCAGCTGGGCGATGTCCGCCCGTCCGAAGGCGATGCCGTCGAGCACGTCCCGGTCGCGGCGCAGGGTCAGGGACGTGTGCTCCTCGCCGGCGACCCGGACCCGGATCACCTGCAGGCCGAGGACCGCGACGAGCGGTTGTGGATTGCCGGGGCCGTACGGCGCCAGACCGGCGAGGTCGCGGTACAGGCCGTAATCGACATCGAGCGCCGGGAGCGCGAGGTCGATCCGCAGCAGCGCCCGGGGATCGGGCGGAGCCGCCGCACCGGCGAGGGCCTCGAACCGCTCGACGAACTCCGGCCAGCGCGATGCCGGCAGCTCGAACCCGGCGGCACCGGCGTGGCCACCGTGGCGGGTGAACAGCTCGGCACACGACGCCAGGGCAGCGGCCAGATCGACCGTGCCGTCGCTGCGGCACGAGGCACGGATGGTGTCGCCGAGATCGGCCCCGACGACGGCCGGTCGCGACCGATCCTCGGCCAGGCGAGCCGCGACGAGCCCGACGATGCCGACCGGCCACGGGCCGTGCACGATCGACGCCGGGCCATCCCGCATGCCTGCGACGATCGCCCGGGCGTCCTCGACGACCGTGGCCATGAGGTCCCGCCGCGCCGAGTTGGCGCTCTCGAGTGCGTCGGCCAGCGCACCGGCCGTGGCGGCATCCTCGGCCAGCAACAGGTGGGCGGCGGTGACCGCATCGCCCATCCGCCCGGCCGCGTTGAGACGCGGGGCGAGGGCGAAGGCGATCGTGTCGAGGTCGACGGCGCTCGGCGCCATCCGCGCGCGCTCGAGCAACGCCGCCACCCCAGGACGCGGTGCGCCGCGCAGGATCTCGAGGCCGATGCGTGCGATGGCCCGATTCTCGCCGACGATCGGGGCCACGTCCGCGACCGTGCCGATCGTCGCAAGATCGGCCAAGGCCAGGGCCGCGGCCGGTCCTCCGGGCACGTCCGCCAGCAGCAGCTGAGCGACCTTGAAGGCCACGCCGCTGCCGGCCAGGCGGGCGTCCGGGTAGCGCGAGTCCGCCCGGTGGGGATTGACCACCGCCACGGCCGGCGGCAGCTCGGGCGGCACATGGTGGTGGTCGGTCACGATGACGTCGATGCCGCGCGTTCCCGCCACGGCGATCTCGGGGCCCGAGCTCGTTCCCGTGTCGACGGTCACGATCAGGCTGATCCTGCCGCGCTCGGCGGCGTCGATCGCGGCCAGGGACAGGCCGTGTCCCTCATCGAGGCGACTGGGCACGTACGGCTCGGCGGTCAGGCCGAAGTGCCGCAGGGCGATCACGAGGATCGCGAGCCCGTCGAGGCCATCCGCGTCGAAGTCACCGAACACCATCACCCGCTCGCCGCGATCCCGGGCCTGGGCGAACCGCTCGAAGGCGACGCCAGCGTCGGGCAGCAGGCGGGGATCGTGGAGTCCGAGGTGCGGCTCCGCGAACCACGCGGCGAGGTCTGCCGCATCGAGCACGCCGCGTCGCGCGAGCAGGCCGGTCATGCGTGGCGCCAGGCCGTGGACGGTCGCTGCGGCGGTGATGCCGGGATCGACCGCAACGGGGCCCGGGAAGCTCCAGCGGAAGCGCGGTTCGAGCACCTCGTCAGGATGCCATGAGGCGCTCACCGGCGCCTCTACCGGGCATCGACCCGCGGACCGCGCTCAGGGCGCGGCGCGCCGGGTGCGCGGCGCGCGACTGCTGGCCACGCGACCGTGCTGGCGATCCTCGCGAGCCTGCCAATCGACCACCAGCGGGCTCGCGACGAAGATCGAGGAATACGTCCCGACGATGATGCCGATGATCAGGGCGAGGATGAAGTCGCTGATGGCCGAGCCGCCGAACAGGAACAGGGCCAGCAGCGTGATCAGCACCGTCAGGCTGGTGGTGACCGATCGCCCGAACGTCTGCAGGATCGAGTGGTTGACGATCTCCTCGAACGGTTCGCCGAGATGGCGCGCCTTGTTCTCGCGGATCCGGTCGAACACCACGATCGTGTCGTGGACCGAGAAACCGATGATGGTCAGCATCGCGGTCACGAACAACGCATCGATCTCGACGCGGAAGAACGTGCCGAGGATGGCGAACGCCCCCACCACGACGATCACGTCATGGACGAGCGAGGCCAGCGCGCTCACGCCGAACTTGACGTCACGGAATCGGTAGGTGATCCAGGCGACGATGCCGAGTGAGCCCACCACGATGAGGATGAGCGCCTGTCGAAGCAGATCCGAGCTGACCACCGCCCCGATCGTGGTCAGGCTGCGCTGCGCTTCGATCTGGCCCAGCCTCCCCTCGAGTGCCGTGACCATCTCGCCGAGCTTGCCGGTCGTCGGCAGCTCGGTGTTGCCGACCGGCGCGGCGGACGGCGAGGCCGACGGTGCCGGCGAGCCCGAAGCACCCGGCGCCGCCGCGGCCGATGCGGACGGCGACGGCGCGGCGGACGGCGACGGTGCGATCGACGGCGACGGGCCCGGCGATCCCGACGGTGCGGCCGATCCCGACGGTGCGGCCGATCCGCTCGATCCCGGCGCTGCGCTCGGCGCGGGCGACTCGACCGGAGCGGGCGCCAGGCCGATCGGCTCGGTCTTGATCTCGATGAAGCCGGACTCGGTCCGGATGGCCGTCGCCCGCAGCCCATTGGCGGCGAAGACCTGTTCGACCTGGTCCGGGTTGACATTCGGATCGGCGAACTTGATCTCCCAGCGCGTCCCGCCGGTGTAGTCGATGGTCAGCTGCAGGCCCGCATCGCTGAACGGCGAGATGAGGATGAAGAACAGCCCCGGGATCGTCAGCAGCAGCGAGAACGCATAGAACCAGCGGCGTTTGCCGATGATGTCAAACATCGGCACGCAACGGTCGGCGGGACGGTCGCTGCGAGGTGACCGCGACGAACTCGTCCTCGCGCAGCCCGAACAGGCGCGGGTGCCGCGCCCATTCCTGGCGGACGATGACGCGCATGATCGTGCGGGTGACCGTGATCGCACTGAACATCGACACGAGCACGCCGATGATCAACACGAGCGCGAAGCCGCGGATCGTCGACGATCCGAACGAGTACAGGATCGTGGCCGTGATGAGGCTCGACACGTTTGAGTCGAGGATGGAGTTCCAGGCGCGGTTGAAGCCCGCCTCGACCGCCGCCGGCAGCGACTTGCCGATGCGCAGCTCCTCCTTCATCCGCTCGAAGATGAGGATGTTGGCATCGACCGCCATGCCGATCGACAGCACGAACCCGGCGATGCCCGCCAGCGTCAGGGTGACCGGCACGAGCCGGAAGATGGCGTAGACCACGAGCGTGTAGTAGATCAGGGCGAAGCCCGCCACGATGCCCGGCATCCGGTAGTAGAGCAGCATGAACAGGATGACCAGGGCGATGCCGATGCCACCGGCCAGCAGGCTCTGGTTGAGGAACTGCTCCCCGAGCGTGGCCGAGATCTGCTCGCTCGACAGCTCCTGGATGGGGAACGGCAGCGACCCGAACTTGAGGACCGTGACGATCTCGTTGGCCTCCTTGACCGGGAAGCCCCCGATCGAGCCGGCCGTGATCTGGACCTGGCCGTTGGGGATCGAGCTGTTGATGGACGGGGCGGTGATGACCGCCCCGTCGAGGGTGACCGCGAAGTACTTGCCGATGTTCTCGGCGGTGTGCTTGGCGAACAGCTGGGCGCCCGAGTTGGCGCCGTCGTTCTTGAGCACGAAGTCGACCGACAGGCCGCCGTTCGGGTCGCGCCCGACCGTGGCCGACTGGATCTGGTCACCGCCGAACAAGGGCGGGAACTGGGTCAGGTCGAGCACCTGGCCCTTGGTCGCGGTCGTCGTTCCGAGCGGCACGAATTCCAGCTGCCCGGTCTGGCCGACGAGCCGGCGCACCGAGTCGACGTCGGAGATGCCCGGCAGCTCGAGCACGACGCGGTCCGAGCCCTGGACGACGACGACCGGCTCGGACACACCGGTCGTATTCACGCGGCGCTCGATGATGTCCTTGATGACCCCCATCGCCTCGGACGTCGGTTCGACGCCGTCCTTGGGCTGGGCCTGGTATTCGACCCGCAGGCCACCCTCGAGATCGAGGCCGAGCTTGGTCTCGACCAGACGCCACGATCCATCGGTCGCGGTCGTGTCCGGAAGTCGAAGGTTGGGGAAGAAGTCGATGACGAGGGCGAGGACGCCGATCAGGATGATGAGGATGGGGCCGGCTCTACGCATACCGGCGGGATGGTACACGGTGCGTGCCCGGGACGTGCCCGGGACGTGCCCGGGCGGCGTCCGGAGCGGACCCGATCAGGCCTCGAGGGTCGCCTTGATCCGTTCGGCCAGCGACCGACCGATGCCCGGCACCGCGGCGATCTGTTCGACCGGCGCCTCGCGCACCCGCTTGATCGAACCGAACACCTTGAGCAGCTCGCGCTTCCGTTTCGGACCGACGCCGGGCAGGTCGTCGAAGGCGGAGCGGACCGTCCGTCGATCGCGCAGCGTGCGGTGGTAGGTGATCGCGAAGCGGTGCGCTTCGTCGCGCAGCCGCTGGACGAGGTACAGCGCTGCCGACGTCGGCGGCAGGACCACCGGTCGGGGTTGACCGGGCAGGAACAGCTCCTCACGCTCCTTGGCGAGGCCGGCCAGCGGCAGGTCGTGCAGACCGAGCTCGTCGAGCACGGCCTTCGCCGCTGACACCTGCCCCTTGCCGCCGTCGACGATGACGAGGTCGGGCATCGCCCAGCGGCGCTCCTCCTCGCTGCCCTCCTCGCCGGCCTTGGTAGCCCGGAACCGCCGGCGCAGGACTTCCTGGTGGCTGGCGAAGTCGTTCGGCCCCTGGACGGTGCGGATCCGGAATCGGCGGTACTCGCCGGTGCGCGGCTTGCCGTCTTCGAAGACGACCATCGAGCCGACCGATTCGCTGCCCTGGAAGTTCGAGATGTCGTAGCACTCGATACGGAAGGGCGGTCCGGCCAGGTCCAGCGCGGCGGCCAGCTCTTCGAGCGCAGCCAGCGTCTTACCCTGATCGGCCAGCCAGCGTGCCTGCTCGCGTGCCAGCGTGTCGGCCGCGTTACGGGCGGCCAGCCCCATCAGCGCGCGCTTCTCCCCACGGCGCGGGACGCGCAGCACGACCGGACCGCCCCGCTTGTCGGCCAGGAACTGTTCCAGGTCGGCCATCCCCTCCCCGACCCCCGCCGGGACGTACACCTCGCGCGGGATCGACGTGGCGCGGGCGTAGTACTGCTCGAGGAAGCTGGCCAGCACCTCGTCGTCGGACGCCTCCCGGGCGGCGTCGAGCAGGTACACGTCGCGCCCGATCATCTGCCCGTTGCGGAGCACGAACAGGGTGACCGCCGCCTGATTGTCCTGGCGGGCCATCCCGACCAGATCGAGTTCGGTCCGGGCGAAGGCCGCCATCTTCTGGCTCTCCATCGTCCGGTCGATCGCCCGGATCTTGTCGCGGTGCTGGGCGGCCCGCTCGTAGTCCTGGCGCTCGGCGGCCGCCGCCATCTCCTTCCGCAACGCCTTCACCAGGGTCTCCTGGCGACCCTCCAGGAACAGCTCGACCTGTTCGATATCGGCGCGGTACTCGGTCTTCGAGATCGCTTCGATGCACGGGCCCTGGCAGCGCTTGATGTGGTACAGCAGGCACGGTCGCTGGAGGGCACGCTCGCCGTCGCGGATGTCGATCGTGCAGGTCCGGAACGGGAACAGGCGGCGTACCAGGTTCATCGACTCGTCGACGCTCGACGCCGAGGCGTACGGCCCGAAGTAGCGGCTGCCGTCGTTGACCAGCTTGCGTGTGCGCTCGACGCGTGGGAAATCGTCGGCGAGGGTGACCTTGATGTACGGGTAGCTCTTGTCGTCCTTGAGCCGGACGTTGAAGCGCGGCTTGAACCGCTTGATGAGGTTCGCCTCGAGGAGGAGCGCCTCGCTGACGCTGTCGACCTCGGTGACCTCGACGTCGGCGACCCGGTCGATGACGCTGCGGATGCGATGGATCTCGCCGGCCGGGGCCTGCTTCTGCCAGTAGCTGCGGACCCGGTTGCGCAGGCTCTGGGCCTTGCCGACGTACAGGACGTCGCCCCGGGTGTCCTTCATGAGATACACGCCGGGGCGGTCGGGGAGTCGCTTGAGGGTCGCCTCGAGTTCCGGGGTCACCCCCCGATGCTAGGGCAAGTCGCGCAGGACCGCGCCTAGCGTCGGGGGGTGGCGGTCGTGCTGGTCGCGACCGATCCACGCAGCTCGAGCGTGAACGACCCAGCCGTCAGGCCGTCGATGGTCGCGCTGACGACGTAGCACGGGTCGGCCAGACGTGCGGTGTCGAGCGTCGTGTTCCATCGACCGCCGGAGTAGACGAGTCCGACCGAGGTGGTCGCCGCGCCGCCGCAGGCGACCAGCGACAGGCGCGCATCGCCGGTCCCTCGCTCGCTGCCGTCGACCGTCAATCGCAGCTTGACCGGAACGCTCCGCCCACGGTTGGCGCCGAACGTGCCGCCGCTGCCCACCGGCTCGAGCCAGGTCGCCGTGGCCGTGTGCGCTGTCGCGTAGCGGACGGTGATCGCGAAGGTGTCACTGGAGCTCTTGCCCGAGTCGTCCGTGGCGGTGCAGGTCACGGTGGTCGTGCCCCTACCGAGGTGGCTGCCGCTGGCCGGCACGCAATCCACGGTCGGGCTGGCGTCGACGACGTCGGCGGCGATCGGCATCGGGTAGCTGATGGTGGTCCCGGTCGGGTCGCTCGTGGTCAGGGTCTGATCGGCCGGCATGGCCGTCAGCGTCGGCGGCGTGGTGTCGACGACCGTGACCTCGAACGAGCCTGTATCGGAGCGGCCATCCGTATCGGTGACCGAACACGACACGGTCGTGGTCCCGAGCGGCAGCACGTCACCCGCTGCCGGCACACAGCTCGGTGTCGGGTCAGGCGAGTCCTCGGGGTCGGTGGCGCCGACCCCCGACCAGTCGGCGGTCCACCCGCCGGTGGTGTCACCCTCGACGCTGAAAGGATCTGGCAGGAGCAGCGTCGGAGCCGTGTTGCCACGCACGTCCAGGGTGAAGTCGACGGTCGTCGGCGTGCGGCCGATGGCCTGGTCGTCGTTGGCACCCTCCGGAGACAGCACGCGGTCCCATGAGATGGTGAAGGGGTAGCCCTTGCCCGGAACGGTCGGGGCGCGCAGGGTCACCCGACTCCACGAGCCGTTGTCCGTCGAGGGAGCCGGCGTCGGACAACCCTCGTCGTCGACCGCCCAGTCGCCCTCGATCGGGTCGAGCGTGGCGGAGCCGACCGACACGATCTGGCCGTCACCAGACTGGCTGCCGCCGCCGAAGGTCAGGGCGATCGACTGCCCGGGATCGACGTGACTGAGCCCGGCACAGGTCAGCACGAAGCGGACGTCGACGCTGACCTCGGCGCCTGGGTCGACCACGCCGAGGTGGACCGTCGCGTCCGTCTGGCTGGTGAGGACGTCGCCGTCGGCAGCGACGTCATCGGCCGCTGCGATCCCGGCCGACAGGAGCAGCGCCGCCATCGACAGGGCGGCGGCGCGGTGGAGCGATCGGTGGCTCATGGCAGGGCGACTCCAAGGCTGCTCTGTCCGATCGACGCGCCGCCGGACGAGGGCATGCCGGAATCGTGGCGAGGCCGGAGCCGCCCGCCCATAGTCACTTGGGGCCCTTCGGTGCGCCGTCGCGCCCCCCGTCGGTACCGGTTCGGTGCCCGGAATCACCGAAACCCGGGCGAGGCCCGGGTCTCGGTGCTGGTGCGCGAAGGCTGGGGCGGGGCTACGGCCCCTTGATGATCCGGCCGTCCACGGTCGGGGCGACCGGTGAGTGGGCGGTCACGTACTCGATGGCGACATCGAGCAGGGCGTCCCCCGGCTGCAGGACGTCCGTGCCGCCGGTGAAGGCCGTGTAGCCGTCGCCGCCGGTGAACATGAAGTCGTTCGTCACGAACCGGACCGTGTCCGTCGGACCGACGGGGGTGGCCGGGCCGGCCGGACCGGCCGGCGTCTTCCAGATGCCGTCCACGACCGGTGTCGTGCCGGCGCAGTGATAGGTCACCTTGAGCCCGGAGATCTGCGGGAATCGACCGGTGCCTCCGGCGAACGCCGGATCGCAGGCGGGCGTGAACCCGTTGAGGAACGCCGCGGTGAGCTCGGCACCGGTGAGGGTCTCGATGACCGTCCGATTGCCGAATGGCAGCACGGCGAACATCTCGCCCCAGGTGATCTCGCCGGGTTGCTCGCCAGCGCTCGGCGGCGTCGACACGACGTCGGCGCGCAGACCACCCGAGTTGGTATAGGCGGCCTCGACGCCCGGATACTTGGCACGCATCGCGTCGGCCACGAGGTTGCCCATCGCCGACTCGAACAGCCGGGTCGGGGCGCGCAGGATGTCGATGCTCTGCGTACCGATCACCTGGTTGCGCAGGACCGCCGTCTCGGCGTTGGCCGCATCGACGATCGCCTTCACGTCCGGGCGGAGCGGA
>DASSII010000030.1:0-8951 GCA_035692005.1 Candidatus Limnocylindrales bacterium
CCGATCCGGTGAGATCTACGAAGGGCTCAATCACTCGCCTCGCGCGCTGCCCGGCGTCCGCGCAGTCGTGGCGGCGATCGAGGCACGCGGCATTCGCTGGTCGATCGCGACATCGAGCCGGAAGGACCAGGTCGCGACATCGGTCGAAGCCCTCGGCCTCGACACCGAACCATCCATCGTCGATGCCAGCCACGTCGAGCACGCCAAACCCGAACCCGATCTGCTGTTCCTCGCGGCCGAGCAACTGGGTGTCGAGCCCGCGCGCTGCTGGTACGTCGGCGACTCGACCTGGGACATGGTCGCGGCGGTCGCGGCCGGGATGATCCCGATCGGGGTGACCGCGGGCGCGGCCGTCGACGAGGCGGCACTTCGCGGTGCTGGCGCCGCGGCCGTGGTCGACACGCTCGACGACATCGCGACAGCGATCGCCGAAGGCTGAGGGGTCATGCCCGCCGTCACCCGGCTCGCGCAGCCACGCATCGACGATGCAGCCCTGGCGTCCGCGGTCCAGGGCCTCGCGGCGGCGGACCCCGACCTCGCCGGGATCGTCGACCGCCACGGTCCGCCGCCGCTGTGGGATCGACCCGCCAGCTTCGAAACGCTCGTGCGCATCATCCTCGAGCAGCAGGTCTCGCTGGCCTCGGCGGAGGCCGCTCTCGACCGCCTCGTCCGAGCGACGGGCGCGGTCGAGCCCGAGCCGGTGGTGGCCGCCGGGGAGCCCGCCCTGCGCGATGCCGGGTTGACGCGGCAGAAGGCCCGCTACGTCGTCGGGCTGGCCCGCGAACTCGTCGAGGGGCGACTCGATCTTGACGCCGTCGCGGCGGCCGACGACGACGCTGCGAGGAAGGCACTGATGGCGGTGGTCGGGGTCGGACGCTGGACGGCCGACATCTACCTCCTGATGGCGTTGGGCCGTCCAGATGTCTGGCCGGTCGGCGATCTGGCGCTGGCCGGCTCGATGCGACGGGCAAAGGGGCTGGCATCGCTGCCCGGCCCGGCCGAACAGGAGGTCATCGCCAGCACGTGGCGCCCGTGGCGCGCGGTCGCGGCCCGCCTGCTGTGGCACGCCTACCTCGCCGGCGAACGCTGACGATGGCGGCGCCGTCGGCGCAGTACGCTGCCGGGGCCGCCATCGCGGCCGTTACCGTGGGACCCGTCGTGGCCCTGCGGCAGTCGCTTCGCCGCCAGCAGGGAGGATCGAGCCGATGGACGAACAGGCCGTTCGGGACCGGGCCGAGGCGGTGTGCCAGGCGATCGTGGCGGGCGACATCGATCGCGTCATCGAGGCGCTCAGCAAGGAGCTTCGGCAGACGATCGGCGAGGTCGTGTCGCTGCTGCCGCTCCCGGCGAGGTCGGCGACCGTCGACTCGATCGATCACGGCGGCTCCGCCTTCGTGGTCGCGCTGCGCGTCGTCGGCGAGGCCGAGGAGGCGGTGATCCAGACCCGCTGGAAGGATCGGGACGGTGAGCCGACGATCGTCGAGGCGAGCCACCTGAGCCGCACCGAGCTGGCGACCCCTGATGCCACCGAGGCCACCGACGGCGAGGAGGCTGCCGCGCCCTGACCGCTCGACCTGACCTGACCGCCCGACCTGACCTGCCGTTCGGCACGACCGCAAGCGTCGGTCCGGCCCTGTCCCGACGGAGGCCGCCGGCCTAGCGTGGGGGATGGTCGCGGCGCAGGCACGGCCGAACCAGGGCCGTCTCGCCGTCACCGAGCGGATCGGAGCGAGACATGGCAGCCACGACGGCGTTCCAGCGCACCCGGGCGACCCGCGCCAGTTGGATGGTGGGCCGCCGGCTGGCGGGCCTCGCCCTGTTCGTGCTGGCGGCGCAGTTCATGACGGTGATCATGCTGGCCGCCTCGATGGCACCCGGCTACGACATCGCGGGCGGTGCCATCAGCGACCTTGGCGTCATCACGGAGACGGCGCTCCTGTTCAACGTCTCGCTGGTCGCCGTCGGTCTGCTCGACCTGCTGGCCGGGTACCTGTTGTTCCGATCCGGCGGCAGCCGCTGGATCCTGGTCCTGTTCGGGTTGGCCGGACTCGGGGCGGCGGGTGCCGGCCTGGTGCCGCTCGACCGCGGCGACATGCACGGGCTGTTCGCCCTGGGCGCATTCGTGTTCTTCAACCTCGAGGCGATCGCCTGCGCGTCGCTCGTGCGCGGCTCGATGCGGACGATCTCGGTGCTGGCCGGCCTCGTCGGTCTCGCGTTCGTCGTGCTGATGATCCTCGGTGACGCGGGCAACGCGGCGGCGTTCGGGCCGATCGGCCATGGAGCGACCGAGCGGATGATCGTCTATCCGCCGATGCTCTGGATGCTCGCCTTCGGCGGCTACCTGATGGCGGGCACGGCTCCCGGGTCGTCGCTCGAGGAGTAGCTGGCCGACAGCCCGGCGGTCAGGTCACGCCGGCCGGTCCGTCGGTCGCCAGGCGTTCGCCGGCCTCGATCCGGACGGGCAGCCGGTTCTCGGCCGGCGTCAGCGGGCAGGAGAACCGGTAGTCGTACACGCACGAGGGGTGGTAGGCCAGGTTGAAGTCGAGCGCGTACGAACCGTCGTCCTCCGGCTCGAGGTCGAGGTAGCGGCCGGCGCCGTACGTCTCGGTGCCGCTGGTCGGATCGAGGAACGGCACGAATAGCGACGTGCCATCGCCACCATCGAACGTGTAGGCCGTCAACTGCATCGGCGCGTCGTCGATGGCGAACCGCAACGTGCCCGCGCGATGGGCAGGCTTGAGCTGCCCGTCCGAGGTCGGGATCTGGAAATCGGAGGGTTCGTCGCCGGCATACGGCTCGAGGCGCATGTCCTCGAAGCGCAGGTCCTCGTCCACCGCGTAGTACGGCAGCCCGCCGAACGCCCCGCGCTCCGCCTCGGGCAGCGGGCTGCGCGGGTGCGTCTTGAAGAAGTCGTCCTTGTCGGCCCGGAAGGCCTCGACCTCCTCGGCGTAGGTCAGCGCCCGGTGGTCGTGATGGACGTGGTCATGGTGCTGCTGCTGGTCGGGGTCGTCGGACATCGGTCGGCTCCGGGCGGTGCGATCCGGTCCATCGTGCGCGCGCCGGTCAAGCCGCCCGTCAGTGCGAGCGCATCGATCGACCGAGCGCGTCCCGCGAGTGCAGGGCGTTGGCGCTGGCGAAGTGGACCTGCTTGAGCCTGGCCGCGTCCATCGGTGCCGCGAACTCCTGGGTGCCCGACTCGAGCTCGGCGGCGATCGCCTGCAACTCGGCGTCCTGGCCCGCGTAGGTCCGGATCCGTTTGGCCGTCGCGTCGAGCACCTCGCGTGCCCGCCCGAAGTCGCCCGCCTTGTTGCGGACGACCGCCTCCTGCCGGGCTCGCGCCGCGAACTGGCGGGCGACCGCCCGATCGACGTCCGCATCGCGAGGCTGGCGATCGTTGGCAGCGTCGTCGGCCCACGTCCAGGTCAGCCGCGCATCAGCTGCAGCGCCCGCCTCGAACGCACCGTCACCGTCGACGGCACGAACGATGAGCCCCGTGTCCCGACCGAGCTGGCCGTACGGGAAGGTCAGCCGCAGGACCACGTCGAGCACCTGGTCGGAGACGAGGTCGCCGAGGGCCACGATGTGGCGCGCCCCGTGGCCGGTCAGCAGATGCGGGCTGACGACCTCGACATCGATCCCCTCCCCCGCGAGGACCTCGAGCCTGGCGTCACGGGCGACGACCTCCAGTGTCTCGCCGACCTCGCTCGCGATGTGGTCGCGGATCTGGGCGGCGTCGGCGATGTAGTAGAAATGGCCACCGCCCGCCTCGGACATGGCCTGCAGGAGCTGCTCGTCGAAGTCGTTGCCGACGCCGAACGTCGTCGTGGACACGCCACGGGCCCGCAACTCCCCGGCGTGACGGGCAAGTTCGGTCGGGTCGGTGATGCCGACGTTGGCGAGACCGTCGGTGAGCAGCAGGACGCGGTCGATGCCCGCGTCCGACAGATGCGTCGCCACCTGCTCGCAGCCACGGAGCCAGCCGGCGGCCAGGTCCGTGCTCCCCCGGGCATCGATCGAGGCGAGGCGATCCATCGCGTTCCGGCGCGCCTCGGCGGACGCGGGCGTGGACTCGACGACGGTATCGATCGCATCGTCGTAGACCACGATGCTGAACCGGTCCCGACTGTCGAGTCGGCCGATCGCCGCTTCGACCGCCTGCTTGGCGAGCGCCAGCTTGGCACCCGACATGGAGCCGGACCGGTCGATGACGAAGGCGAGGTTGACGGCGGCCCGCTCACGGCGATGGGTCGCGGA
The DNA here is from genome assembly GCA_035692005.1 of Candidatus Limnocylindrales bacterium. GTDB lineage: Bacteria > Chloroflexota > Limnocylindria > Limnocylindrales > CSP1-4 > SPCO01. Next base: position 4,255 of record DASSII010000030.1, read on the forward strand.
CGGTGCGGTCACCTCGACGAGCACGAAGCGCTGGCTGCGGTGGTGGGTACGGATCAGGCGCCGGTCGGCGCGGGCGGTCAGGCGGGTCATGCGGGGTCCTCCTCGAGCAGGTCTCGGGCGATCTCGACGAGGCGATCGACCCGTTTGGACGTCGAGCGCGGAAGCGGTCGACGGATGTGGAGTTCGACGTCGGGGCCCAGGCGCACCCGCTCCCACTGGGAGCGCTCGATGCGGGGCTGGGTTTCGGGTGACTCGTCCCCGGCCGGCATGCCCGGCCGGGCCGGGGCCGACATCGGCGGCGGCGGCACGGCCGGCGGCGGCACGGCCGGCGCCGCCAGGCGATCGACACGCCTCAGGAGCGGGCCCGTCGCTGATGTGGGCGGGGCTGCCGCCAGGCGGGCGCGTTGCGCGGTGACCCGGCGGATGTAGTCGAGCGCGGAGTCTGACGGCGGCGGCACATCGCCCATCTCCCCGAGCGCGGCGATCGCCGGATCATCGAGGGAGTCGAGCTGGTTCCGGATCTCGGCGAGGGGCTGGTGAGCGCGTTGCAGCCGCTTGATGAGGTGCAGCCGCGCCAGGTGGGTGTCGTCGTATTTCGCGCCGGGCCCGGCCACCCCGACCGCCGGCAGCAGGCCCTGGGCGAGGTAGTAACGAACGGTGCGCGGGGTGACGCCGGCCAGGTCGGCCAGTTCGGTCAAGGTGTAGCGCGCATCGTCCGGGTTCGGTGCCATGCACGCATATTAGCACAGTGTCACGTCACACTGTCAAGACTCGCATCGAAACGACCTCGGCGCGGTCTCCAGCCATACTGGGTCGATGCCAGCCGAATTCATCTACACCGCGTACAAGCTCGCCCGCCACTACCCGCCCGATCGGACCGTGCTCGAGGACATCTCGATCTCGTTCTACCCGGGCGCCAAGATCGGGGTCATCGGACCCAACGGCGCGGGCAAGTCGAGCCTGCTGCGGATCATGGCCGGGCTCGACGACGGGTTCACTGGTGAGGCACGTCTGACGCCGGGCTTCACGGTCGGCTACCTGAGCCAGGAACCCCAGCTCGATCCCGCCAAGGACGTCAAGGGCAACGTGCTCGACGGCGTGCGCCCGATCCAGGACCTGATCGATGCCTACAACGCGGTCATGGCCAAGTGGTCGGATCCGGACGCCGACTACGACGCCATCGGTGCCGAGCAATCGGCGCTCGAGGACCGGATCAACGCGGCCGATGCCTGGAACCTCGAGCGCAACGTCGACATCGCGATGGACGCCCTGCGCTGCCCGCCCGACGACGCCGACGTCGCCACGCTGTCGGGCGGTGAGAAGCGCCGGGTCGCGCTGGCTCGACTGCTCCTCCAGCACCCGGACCTGCTGCTGCTCGACGAGCCGACCAACCATCTCGATGCCGAGTCGGTCGAATGGCTCGAGCGCTTCCTCGACGAATACGCGGGCACGGTCGTGGCCGTGACCCACGATCGCTACTTCCTCGACAACGTCGCCAAGTGGATCCTCGAACTCGACCGCGGCCGCGGGATCCCGTTCAGCGGCAACTACTCGAGCTGGCTGGAGCAGAAACTCGAGCGCCTGTCGCGTGAGCAGAAGACGGTCGATGCCCGTCAGCGCACCCTGGCGCGCGAGCTCGAGTGGGTGCGCCTCGGCGCGAAGGCCCGCCAGGCCAAGGGCAAGGCCCGACTGTCGGCGTACGAGCAGCTGCTCGCGGAGGCGAACGACGAGAAGACCATCACCCGCGAGCTCGAGATCGCCATCCCGCCCGGGCCACGGCTCGGCGACCAGGTCATCGAGGTCGACGGCCTGCGCAAGGGCTTCGGTGACCGGCTGCTCATCGAGGACCTGACGTTCTCGCTGCCGCGCTCGGGGATCGTCGGGATCATCGGCCCCAACGGCGCCGGCAAGACCACCCTGTTCCGGATGCTGGTCGGGCAGGAGCCGCCCGACGCGGGCACGATCACCATCGGCGACACGGTGGCGATGAGCTACGTCGACCAGTCACGCGACGACCTCGACGGCGACAAGACCGTGTTCCAGGAGATCACCCAGGGCGTCGAGGTCGTCAAGACGGGTGCGCGCGAGGTGCCGGCGCGTGCCTATGTCAGCAGCTTCAACTTCCGCGGCACCGACCAGCAGAAGCTCGTCGGCCAGTTGTCGGGCGGCGAACGGAACCGGGTCCACTTGGCCAAGTTGCTGCAGTCCGGCGGCAACGTCCTGTTGCTCGACGAACCGACCAATGACCTGGACGTCGACACGCTCCGGGCGCTCGAGGCAGGCCTCGAGTCGTTCCCCGGCTGCGCCGTCGTCATCAGCCACGATCGCTGGTTCCTCGATCGGATCGCGACACACATCCTCGCGTTCGAGGGCGAGTCACAGGTCCGCTTCTTCGAGGGCAACGTGTCCGACTACGAGGCGTTCCGCCACAAGGAGCTCGGCACCGCGGCCGACCAACCGCACCGCATCCGCTACAAGCGACTCGCGAGCGCCTGAGCGCGACCGCCCAAGCGCCTAGCCGCCGGCGATCCCTTACGACCGATACTCGAACGGCGGGCTCCACAGCGTCGGGAACCCCGGCGTGTCGACGCTCCCGAAGAAGGCCCACGCTTCCAGCGAACGCATGTCGTCGGTCCGCCCGAGCAGCCCGATATAGACGTGTGCGCCGGGCACGGTCACGCGGTAGTTGCCGTATCCCTCGCCGTTGATGAAGCAGGCGTGCCGATACGGGGCGATGTCGTCACCGGCCCACGGGATGTAGGCCGATTCGGACTCTTCGTCGTCGTCCTGGCATGCCGTGCCGCTTTCGAGCTGGATGCCCTCCGCCTTGATCCGGGCCAGGTACGCGTCGAGCATGTCGGCGTCGGTGCCGAACAGGTAGTAGCCCACTCGGGCAACCGGCGACCCGACGACATCGCAGTCGATGCCCGCGATGGCATCGGCCGGCAGTCGACTGGAGCGGACCGGCGCGCAGTCGCTCTCGCCACGCATGATGCCGTCGATGAGGTAGCGCTCGGCCCTCGTGAATGTGGGCGCCGTGGGGCGCGGCTTGGGCGTCGGGTTCGTGGTCGGGCGGACCGTGGGCGCGGGGGTCGGGGCGGGTGGCTCGGCTGACGGGTCCGGCGACGGGTCAGTGGACGGGTCAGTCGGCTCCGGCGTCGCGGGTGTCACGGGGACGGACGGCACGGGCAGGGCCGAGGGAGGCACGTCCGCGGGCTGGCTCGGTGGCGGCGTGGGCGCGCCACATGCGGCGAGGACGAGCGCGGCCAGCAGTGAGGCCGCCAGGACGAGCTTGGACATGTCGATGGCTCCGATGGGCGAGGGCTTGGTGCCCGCCTTCGCTCATTGGACGCCGGTCGCGCTCCCATCCGCCCGGACAAAGGTCGAGATCCCGAGGTCGTCGAACGTACGTTTGACGGACCGCCGGTCGCGGTACGCTCCGTCGGTGGAGTCAGGAACACGCGATCGACTCCGGGCGATCGGCACGTTCGTCGCGGAGCTCGAAGCACCCGGGTTCGAAGCCGGACGATGGCATCGGAGCGAGATCACCCGCCGCGAAGGCGACACCGATATCTGGACGATGCCCTGGTTCGAGTTGAGCGATCGCGCCTCCGCATTCGTGTCAACCCTGGCCGGCATCATGGTGGTGTTCGATTGGCCGACCTGGGCCCGAACCGACGAGGCGCAGACCCTCCACGACGACCGGCAGGCGTTGTCCACCGCGACCTACGACCAGCTCACCAAGCTTGCGACCGCCGTCATCCGCGAGGATCGGTTCAACGAAGGCGCGCTGGCTGCGTCGCTCGAGTCGGGCCTGATGGCCGCCATCGCTCGCCGAGCCGCGGCCCTCGCAGACGGCCCATAGGCCCCGCGCGCCGGGCCCCACACCGCAACCCGCACCTCGCACCCCGCAGGCGATGCCGCTTGCGCCATCGATCGGCACACCGCAAAGCACCGCCCTCTTGCTGATGTCACTCGGCGCCATCGATCGACGCCGTCAGTGGACCCGCGTGCACGCGCCGCCGCGCGACGGTGATGCCGTCGGCGTCATCGAATCCACCCGGCGCCGATGAACCCGCTGGAGCTGATGTCACTCGGCGGCATCGCCGTGGGCAGGCGATTGGCTCTGCTGGGGCTGATGTCACTCGGCGTCATCGCCGGTGGCAGGCGACCGGCCGCGCTGCGCTTGATGTCACTCGGCGCCATCGATTTGTGGGCGGTAATCGGCGGTGAACCTCGCGCAAAGCGTGGGTGCAGGCTCGGGTGCTATCGATGGTGAGTGCCATGGAGTGAATTGGATCGTCGCCCGAGCGATCCCATCGTGCGGGAGGGTCTAACGCTGATGGGAGCCGCCGTCGGGCGGCGCCGGCGGAGACTGCGGATGTCGCAGCGTGAACTCGCACGCCGAAGCGGGGTCCATCAGTCGTCGATCTCCCGTTTCGAGCGCGGTCTGCAGTTCTGCATCAGGTGGTCACGGTTCGCGCGGATCGTCGTCGTCCTTGGTGGCCTGGACTTCGACCTCGACGGACGCGACGCGATGCGACCGGCGGTGGCGCCGTCGTGGAACGCTCTCCGCGCCGAGAGCCTTGTAGATTGGCTCGCCGAGTGGCGCGTCGCCGAGGAGGCGATTCGCCGCGAGCAGGCCGACGAACGCGTCGAGGCCGCCGCCCTGGCAGCAGAAGACGGGCCCGATCCGG
>DASSII010000031.1:0-2724 GCA_035692005.1 Candidatus Limnocylindrales bacterium
GATGATGGTCATCAGCGACGGCTCGCGGATCAGCCGGTCGCGGTCCACGCCACGGACGAGGGTGGCGACCTCGAGCGCGTCGTCGACCACCACCCGGCCCGTCCCCAGGCAGTGCCACGTCTTGTCGAGCTCGGTCGCGAACACCCGATACTGGTCGAGATGGCGGGTCTCGACCGGCAGGTCGGTCGGCTCGAGCGGGCCGCCACCCTCCTGGTGCAGCACGTCCAGCGCGCCGATGAGCCGGACGTAGTCGGTGAAGTCGGCGATGGTGCCCGGGCGACGGCCACGATCGAGGTCGCTGACGAACGCCGGGCCGCCGACCGCGCAGAACACCACGTGTGACCCGCCCAGCACCACATCGCGCTCGGGGTTGCGGGCGTGCAGCCGGAACTCGTGCGGCGCCAGCGCGACCAGCGCCTCGACGTGGCCCGGGTCGAGGCGGACCCTGCCGGCCGAGCGATCGACCCGGGCACCCGCCCCGACGAACGCGGCGAGCGCCCGAGCGCCGAGGACCTCCATCCCGATCTCGGCGAGGATCCGGAGCGAGGCCTGGTGGATGGTCTCGACCTGGTCCGCGGACAGGATCTCGATCGGACGGTACGGGTTGACGAGCCGCCGCCACGGGAGCTGCTCGATGCCGCGCGCCACGCGGCGCGGTCGACGGCGGGGAGCGTCCGGGCCGGTCATCCGCCCGATGCTACCCGGCCGGGGGGCGCGTTCTCACGTGCGTCTCATCCGACCGGCCTGCAATGGCCCCGGACGGCACGGCATCGCCCTGCCCGCGCCGGCGTAACAGGTAGGCTCACCGACATGCATCTGCTCGTCATCGAGGACGACCCGCGGCTCTCCCGCCTGCTCAAGCGGCTGCTCGAGGACGACCGCCACCTGGTCGAGGTCGCGACCGACGGTCGCTCCGGCCTGGAGCTCGCGGAGGATGCGGCCGGCATCGACTGCGTCATCCTGGACATCGGCCTGCCCGACATGAGCGGCCTCGAGGTCGCGCGCCGCCTGCGAGCAGCCGGTTCCGAGGTGACGATCCTGATGCTGACGGCCCGCGACACGGTCGGCGACCGGGTCACCGGCCTCGACGCCGGGGCGGACGACTACCTCGTCAAGCCCTTCGCCTTCGAGGAACTGTCGGCCCGGCTGCGAGCCCTGGCCCGGCGCGGCAACCCGGTCGGGCGGCGCACGACGCCGACGCTCGCGGTCGGGCCGATCAGCCTCGACGAGACGGCCCGCCGGGTGACCGTCGACGGCGCGCCGGTCGACCTCAGCCCGCGCGAGTTCTCGCTCCTCGAGTGCCTCCTGCGTCACCCCGGCCAGACCCTGTCGCGTGACCAGCTGCTCGACCAGGCCTGGCCGTTCGGGGTGGCGGTGACCCCGAACGCGGTCGACGCCTACATCCACTACCTGCGCGACAAGCTCGGTGCGGCGGGGCGCTGGATCGAGACCGTCCGCGGGGTCGGCTACCGGCTGGCCGATGGCTGACGGCGCGCGCGGGGACGCGGGCCCGGTCGTGGATCCGGCCACGGCGGTCACCCCGGCCGAAGCCCGCCTGCTTCGCCGGGTGCGCCTGAACCTGGGCCTGTGGAGCGGCGGCGTCACCCTGGCCGTGCTGCTGGTGCTCGGCGCGGTGCTGTTCGTCGCGGTCGATCGCTCGCTCAGTGCCTCCGGGACGGCGGCACTCGTCGCCCAGGCAGATCGGATCACCGGCGGTCGTCCGGATCCCAACGACGACCTGCCCCCCGGCGGTTTCATCTTCGGCGGTGGCGCGTCCGGCACCTTCAGCATGGTCGTCGACGAGCGTGGCGAGGCGGTCGGCCCCGGGGCGCCCGCATTCCCGCGCGGACTGCCGGTGATCGAGTCGATCGCGGCCGTCCGATCGACCGGCGCTCGCGACATCCGCGAGGCGACGATCACGACGTCGACGACGGTCGACAGCGACAGCGACAGCGGGCAGGACACCGCCACCTCTGAGGTGACGACGCCGGTCCGTGTCCTCACCGATCCGGTCATGTTCCGTGGCCGCCAGCTGTACCTCCAGATCGTCGGGGACCGCACGAGCGAGGCGCGGACGCTGCGCGTGCTCGTCCTGGTGCTGCTCGTCGGCGGCGCCATCGCCCTGCTCGCGGCGTCGGCGATCGGAGCGGCCTACGCCAGCCGGGCGCTGATTCCGATCCGGCGGTCCCTGGTCGGGCAGCGCGAGGCGCTCCGCCGCCAGCGCGAGTTCGCGGCCGACGCATCGCACGAACTGCGGACGCCGTTGACGGTGATCCGCGCCAGCGTCGACGACCTCGAGCGCCACGGCAACGATCCGGTCAGTCAGGTCGGCAGCGCCTTGACCGACATCCGCGACGAAGTCGACCACCTGACGTCGATGGTCGAGGACCTCCTCCTCCTGGCGCGTTCGGACTCGGGCGCGGTCGCGCTCGAGCGGGTGTCGGTCGACCTTGGCGACGTGGCCTCGGACGGTGCCTCGGCGCTGACCAAGGTCGCCTCGGAGCGGGACGTCAGGGTGACCGTCGACCCAGCGCCTGCCGAGATCGTCGGCGATCCCGCCCGGCTCCGCCAGCTGGTGATGATCCTCGTCGACAATGCCATCCGCCACTCCCCCGCCGGTGGCGCCGTGACGGTCCGGGTCCGGTCCGAGGCGGGCTCGGCGACGCTCGTCGTGGACGACGTCGGCACAGGGATCGAACCGGACGACCTGACCCGCGTGTTCGA
>DASSII010000032.1:0-6111 GCA_035692005.1 Candidatus Limnocylindrales bacterium
GCACTGCCTGGGGACGGGCCGGGTGGTGGTCGACGACGCGCTCGAGGTCGCCACCCTCGTCCGTGGCGTGGACCGCGACCGGCTGATCCGCGAGCCGTCGCTGATGACCATCATCAACACCAACTCGCCCCTCCGGCTCGACGGTCCGATGAGCGACGGCCTCATCGAGATGGCGACCTGGGGGCAGCCCGTCGTGGCCACGCCGTTCACGCTGGCCGGCGCGATGAGCCCCGTGTCGATCGCCGGCGCGATCGCCCAGCAGAACGCCGAGGCGCTATTCCTTGTCGCCCTGGCCCAGATCGTCCGGCCGGGGACGCCGATGGTCTACGGGGCCTTCACCTCGAATGTCGACATGCGCACCGGCTCGCCGGCGTTCGGGACGCCCGAATCGGTCAAGTCGCAGTTCGCGTCGGGGCAGCTGGCGCGGCGCTACGGGTTGCCGTGGCGGTCATCGAACGCGACTGCCTCGCCGGTCGTCGACGCGCAGGCAGCCTACGAGGCCGAGATGGCCGTGTGGGGCGCCCTGATGGGTGGCGTCAACCTCCTCTACCAGGGCGCCGGCTGGCTCGAGGGCGGCCTGACCGCCTCGTTCGAGAAGCTCATCATCGATGCCGAGATCCTGCAGATGATGGCCGAGGTGCTGCAGCCGCTGGTCGTCGACGAGGCCAGTCTCGGGCTCGACGCGATCGCCGAGGTCGGCCCCGGCGGGCACTTCTTCGGCAGCGCCCACACGCTCGAGCGCTATGAGACGGCGTTCTACCGGCCGCTCGTGTCCGACTGGCGGAACTTCGAGACGTGGCAGGCCGACGGGGCACGCACGGCCACGGAGCGCGCCAACGCGATCTGGAAGCAGGTGCTTGCCGAGGCCGTGCGACCACCGCTCGATCCGGCGGTCGCCGGGGCGCTCGATGCGTTCGTCGAGCGCCGCAAGCGGGAGATCGCGTCCGGTCCGTGATCGGGCCCGAAACGGCGTCGGCGGCGATACTGTCGACCATGACCGGACCTGACCGATCGATCGCTGAGCGGGCGCCGCGCTGGTTCGACCACATCGACCGCCGCCTGACCGGCTGGATGGCCGACCACGGCCTGACCCTGCTGCGGCTGGCCGTCGGCGTCGTCTTCCTGTGGTTCGGGCTGCTCAAGCTGGTCCCGGGCGCGAGTCCGGCCGAGGACCTCGCGGCGCGGACGATCGATCGCCTGACCCTCGGGGTCGTGCCGCCCGCGGTGGCCCTGCCCGTCCTCGCCGTGTGGGAGGTCGCCATCGGCGTCGGGCTGCTGGTCGGGCGCTGGATGCGCGCGATCCTGCTGCTCCTCATCGTGCAGATGCTCGGCACCATCACGCCGCTGTTCCTGTTCCCGGCCGAGACATTCACCGTGTTCCCGCTCGCGCCGACCCTCGAAGGCCAGTACATCATCAAGAACATCGTCATCGTGGCGGCCGCGATCGTGCTGGGCGCCACGGTCCGCGGCGGGGAGCTGACGAACGAGCCGGTCGACGATGACGGCGAGCGCGCCGCCGGGACGTAGACTCGCCCGACCCCGAAGCCCGAGGAGGACGCACCGATGGCGACCGGCAGTGGCACGAAGGACGATCCCTGGCAGTTGCGGACCCCACCCGGTACGGCCGACTACCAGATGTGGCGCGACGAGACGGCGGATCCGCCGACGCTCGTCTGCCAGGTCGGTTCGACCCAGCTGAAGTACGACCTGCGCTGCATCGACGACCTGCACGCCATGCTCACGGCGCACGGCGACTGGATGGATCTCGGCGCGGCCGACGAGCAGAAGGACGCCAGGGAGGGGACGGTCGAGGCCTGGGGTCGCGATCCCGGGAATCCTGTCGGCGGCTGGTATGGCCTGCGCAAGGGTTATCGCGGCCGCTTCGGGATGTACCTGCCGCCACTGCTCGAGGCGCTCGGCAGGGCCGAGCTGACGCACGACCCGAAGAACAACCGGATGCGCGCCATCTGAGTCGCCGGCGCCGAGCCTGATCAGCCGCCGCGGCGCGGGTTGCGGCGTCGCGCCGGGCCGGCTTCGGCGGCGATGGCCGCGGCCGACGGTTCGACGGCCGGGGGCAGCGATGGCAGCTCGCTCTGGGCCTCGAGCCCGGCACGGATGATCCGGCGCAGCTCGGCGTCGACCAGCGGCTCCGTCGCCACCGGGCGGTAGGCGGCCAGCCGCCGGTCGACTTCGGCCGACGCCCGCTGGTAGGTGTCCTTGCCGCCGGCCTTGAGCCAGCTCTCGCGATTGTCCCGATCGACGACGGCCGACGGCAGGTACAGCTCGGTCGGCCAGTGGGCCGACGTGTGGTCGGCCATGATCAGGTGCTGGTCGGCCATCAGCTGGTCGACCAGCGGCCCGACCGGCAGGTCGTCGGTGACCTTGATCTCGCGCACGAAGCGCAACGCCTGCCCGCACATCTCGTCGTCGAACACGAGCTTGGGCAGGTTGAACACGAGCAGGAAGTCGAGCATCCCGGGCCCGCTGACCGAGTTGACCCCGGCCAGTGCGGCGATGAGCGCCGAGCCGAACGTCTCGGCGCCCGCCTGGGCGTCGAGGATCGGGCCGTCCGACAGCGCCATGTAGGACTGGGTCGGCAGGCCGAGGGACTTGCCGACGGCCACGTACGCGGCGTCGAGGGCGAGCGCCTCGATGGCCGACATCGGCGAGCTGGCGACCTTCATGTGGAACGTCGCGGGGGCGCCGCCGAACAGCACCGGCGCGCCGGGCCGCACGATCTGGGCCATGGTGATGCCGGCCAGCACGTCGACGGTGTGGAAGACCGTTGCGCCGACGGTGGTGACGGGCGCGATGAGGCCCATCAGCGTGACCGGCACGATCTCGACCGGGATGCCCGCCTCCACGCAGTCGATGAGGTTCTGACACGAATCCTCGCTGTAGCGGAAGTTGCCGGTCGCGGTGATCGTGAAGATCGACATCGGACGGGCGATGAGATCGGCTCGATCGGCGCGGAAGAGCTGCATCAGCTCGGCCATGCGCGGGACGCCGTGCTCGGTGAACGCTCCCGACACGACCGGCTTGCGGGTGTTGGTGAGGATCATGTACAGACGCCACGCATCGGACACCTGCGGTTCGATATCGGCGTTGGTCGAGAACGCGGTCGCCAGGTACGGGATGTGCGGAAGGCCGTCCCCCAGGCGGACGTATTCGACGAAATCGGTCGACGTCGCCAGGCGCACCTCGCCGGTCCGATGGTCCAGCCATTTGAGGCCGGACGAGCCGGGTACGAAGTGGACCCGGTCGCCGCCGATGTCGGCGTGGGGGTTGCCGTCGCGGTCGTACAACCAGAACGACGAGGGGGCGGTCGCGATGGCGCGCTCGACGACGTCGCGTGGGAACAGGATGCGCTGCCCACTGGGGTCGGCTGGCAGGCCCGCCTCGAGCAGGCGTCGACGCATCTCCGGCCCGCGGATCTCCATGCCGGTCTCGGCCAGCACCCGCTTCGCCTCGTCGACGATCCGGCCGATGAGCTCGGGCGCGAGCATGTCGAGTCTGGGTCGCACGCATCCCTCCGACGATCGCTTGTCGCCCGAGCGTAGCGCACCGGACGACACCCCCGGAACGGCGTTCCGAGGGTTGGGGTCGCCGCGCCATCGCTCCGTGGACGCGCCGCGCTGGGGTCGTTATGGTGAGCCGGCTGATGGCTGTCGATCCGTTCGAGTCGCTCGTCGCGGGCCTGTTCCGGCAGCCGGGTGTGCCACCACGCCCGGGCGAGGTCGACCCGGCGCGCTGGCTCATCGATGACGGTGCCGCCGCCGGCCGCGGCGCCGAGGCTGGCGGGGACGCCGAGCCCCATCGTGCGGCTGGCGAGCGACCGTCGGCGGTCGTGCTCAGCGCGGCATTCCTCGTTGCGCTCGCCGGTCCGCGCCACGCCCTGGCGGACCGAGCGGCGGCGGTCCTCGCCGCCACCCCGGTCGAGGCCGATGCGCCACTCGTGGCGCTGTACCGCGACGCCATCGCATCGATCCCGGTCGAGATCCGGGGGCGCAGCGCGGCCGACCCCGCGTTCGCTGCGGCGCTCCGCACTGCCGGGCGTGCCGCCGATCGCGCCGTCGACGACGGCCCCGCCGCCGTCGACGATACGGCCGCCGCCGCCGCCACCGCTGCGGTCTGGTCGGTGCTGTTCCCCGAAGGGGTCGGCCTCCTCGATGACCTCGATGGTGCGATCGCCGCCCTGCGCGAACGCCGGGTCGTCCAGATCGAAGGGCCGGCGACCGCACCGATCGAGGATCCCACCCGCGAGGTGCTGTTCACCTCCAACGTGCTGCTCAGCGTGCCCCTTGGCGGCGGCCCGTCCGACACCACGGACCTGGATCCGGAGCTGGCGGCGGCCATCGAGGCGGCGCTCACGGAGGGCCAGCGCTTCTGGTACGACCATCCGATCCCGATCGGCATCGCGCCCGAGCACAACGAGATGCTGCATGGGTTGCGCGGGTTCGACGCGGCCGTCGCGTTCGAGCGCCAGCGGCGTCGGTCGGACGACCCGGGCGCCCCGGTCGCCTGCCTGCTGTCGGTGTCGGTGACCCATCCCTCGCTCCGCAGCGCGGCACGCCGATACGTCGAGCGCGAGCTCGAGCGAGCGGGTGGCACGAGCGAGCTCGATGTCTACGTGGTCACCGAGGCCGACGCGCGGCGCCTGGTCGACGACGTCCTGGTCCCGGCCGCCCGTCGCTACCTGGAGGTCGAGCCCGATCTCGACGTGGTCGGTGTCGACGGGGAGTACGGGCGGCACTACTCGTTCCTCAAGGCGATCGCGGCGTGCTGGCAGGTGCTCATCGACCCCGGCCTGCGAGCCACGTTCAAGATCGACCTCGACCAGGTCTTCCCGCAGCCACAGCTCGTCGCCGAGACCGGTCGGTCCGCCTTCGAGCAGCTGACGACGGCGGCCTGGGGCGCCCGCGGGCGCGACCACGCCGGGCGCCCGGTCGAGCTCGGGATGATCGCCGGCGCGCTCGTCAACGAGCGCGACATCGGCGGCGGGATCTTCACGCCGGACGTCCCGGTCCCGGGGCTGCCCAGCCGTCCCGAGGAGCGGGTGTTCTTCAGCGTCTGGCCGCAGGCGGCATCGACCCGGGCGGAGATGATGGAACGCTACGACGGGTCGCGCCCGGATGGCCAGACGACGGTACTCGAGCGCGTCCACGTGACGGGCGGGACGAACGGCATCCGCATCGACGCCCTGCGCCGCCACCGTCCGTTCACGCCGTCGTTCGTCGGCCGCGCCGAGGACCAGGCGTACGTGTTGTCGACGTTCGGGACGGCTGGACCGCGCCTCGCCTACGTCCACGCCGCGGGTCTGATCATGCGCCACGACAAGGAGGCCTACGCCGGCGAGGCCATCGCCGCCGCGCACGTCGGCAAGCTCATCGGCGACGACATCCGGATCCTCGTGTTCTCGGCGTATGCCGGGGCCATCGACGCGACGCGTGAGCCCGGCGGCCTGACCGCCACTGACGTGAAGGCGCTGCTCGATCCATTCACCGGCTGCTTCATCTCCAGGACACCGATCACGGTGGTCCTCCTGCGCTTCGCCCTCCGGCTCCTCGGCAGCGCCGAGGCCGGGGATCTCGCCACCGCCGACGAGCTCGCGTCGATCGGCGCACCGCGCCTGCGCGATGCGCTGGCGACCACGTCCGATGGCGCACGGTTCGCGGCGATGCTCGCGGCGGAGCGGCGCTCCTGGCACGTGGTCTACGACACGCTCGATGCCCTGGAGACCGCGTTGGCCGCGGCCGATCCCGCGGCGCTCGCCTTCCGCCAGCTGGCGCTCGACATCGTGGCCGACTGCCGCGTCCGGACGTCGCGCGATGGTGCCGCCGGTCCAGGCCCCGGCGCTGACGTACCCTTGCCTTCCTGATGACCGGCCAAGACGCGCCCGCCCCTGCCGCCCGAGCCGCCCGAAACGCGGCCGATCTGCTGGTCGACTGTCTGGCCGCCGAGGGCTGCCAATACGTCTTCTCGGTGCCGGGCGAGGAGACGATGGACATCCTCGACGCGCTGTCGCGCCACGCGGGGGTCCGCCACGTGACCACCCGTCACGAGCAGGGCGCGGCGTTCATGGCCGACGTCCACGGCCGACTGACCGGGCGG
>DASSII010000033.1:0-33658 GCA_035692005.1 Candidatus Limnocylindrales bacterium
GCCGTCGCCCGCGCGCGCGGTCGTGACCGACTCATCCACATCGCGCCGGGCAGCCTGATCGGTGAGATCGATTCGCCCGCCACCGAGATCGGTGGGCTGCGCACGCTGGGAGGTCGGCTGATCGTCACGGCCGCAAGCCCGACGGAGGGACCGGCGGTGCTGGCACTCGACAGCGCGACGTTCGCCCCGGCCGGGGTCCTGCGCCGTTCGAGCGCGGTCGCCATCGATCCTGCCTGGATCTCCGTCCCCGAACCCATCACCTTTCCGTCGACCAACGGGCGGATGGCCCACGCGCTGTTCTACCCGCCGGTCAACCCGGACGTCGTCGGGCCCGAGGGCGAGCTGCCGCCGCTCGTCGTCTACTCCCACGGCGGCCCCACCTCGAATGCGCTCAACTCGCTCAACCCCGACTTCCAGTTCCTCACCAGCCGCGGCATCGCGGTCGTCGACGTGGATTACGGCGGCAGCACCGGCTACGGCCGCGAGTACCGCCAGGCACTCAACGGGGAGTGGGGCGTCGTCGATGTCGACGACTGCGTCGCGGCCGCTCGGTACCTGGTCGACCGCGGCGCCGTCGATGGAGACCGTCTGGCCATCGAGGGCGGCAGTGCCGGGGGCTACACGACGCTGGCCGCGCTCGCGTTCCGCGACGTATTCCGTGCCGGGATCAGCCTGTTCGGGGTGGCCGATCTCGAGATGCTGGTGCACGACACGCACAAGTTCGAAGCGCGCTACGAGGAGCGCCTGATCGGTCCGTACCCGGCCATGGCCGAGCGCTATCGTGAGCGCTCGCCCGTCCACTTCCTCGACCGGATCTCGTGTCCGGTGCTCATCCTCCAAGGGCTGGAGGACCGGGTCGTCCCGCCGGCCCAGGCGGAGGTCATGGTCGCGGCGCTGGCCGCCCAGGGCATCCCGCACGCGTACCTCGCGTTCGAGGGGGAGGGCCACGGTTTCCGCGGCGAGCTCGCCCAGCGGCGGACCCTGGAGGCCCGCCTGGCGTTCCTCGGCGCGGTCTTCGGCTTCACGCCCGCCGACGACCTCGAGCCGCTCGACCTGCCCGGGCTCGACGCCTGGCGTCGACGCGCCAGCGCCTGAGGTCCGCCATCGTCCCCGTCGACGCAGCCGTCATGACGCCGACGACGACCGCCCCCGTGATCGGTCCGATCGAGCTCGTCTTCGTCGTGCTCGGCGTCGCCATCGGGCTGTCCTACCTCGCCCGCCGCCTGAAGGTCGCCGAGCCCATCCTGCTCCTCCTTGGCGGTCTCGTCCTGGGCCTCGTCCCCGACCTGCCGCCGATCGCGCTCGAGCCCGATCTCGTGTTCCTGTTGTTCCTGCCACCCATCCTGTTCTCGGCGGCGTACTTCACGCCGATCCGCGACTTCAAGGCCAACGCCCGCTCGATCCTGCTGCTCGCCGTTGGCCTGGTGCTGTTCACGACGGTCGTCGTCGGGTTGGTCGTGCAGTGGCTCGTGCCGGGCATCGAGCCGGCGGTCGCGTTCACGCTCGGGGCCATCGTCGCGCCGCCGGACGCCGTGTCCGCGACGAGCGTGCTCCGTCGCCTGGGCGTGCCGCGCCGTGTGGTGACCATCCTCGAGGGCGAGAGCCTGATCAACGATGCGACCTCGCTCATCGCCTATCGGACGGCGAGCGCGGCCGTGGCCACCGGCGCGTTCTCGCTGGTCAACGCCACCGAAAGCTTCGTCCTCGTCGGTGTCGGTGGTGTGCTCGTGGGCGGTCTCGCGGGCCTCATCGTCAGCCGCGCGCTGTACCGCACCGGCGATCCGGTCCTCGAGATCGTCGTCGTGTCGGTCGTGGCACCGATCGCCACCTATCTGGCGGCCCAGCAGCTGGGCGTGTCGGGCGTGCTGGCCACCGTCGTCGCCGGCCTCATCACCGGTCGCCGCGCGTCGCGCGTGCTGTCGCCCGAGGCGCGCCTCCAGGGCAAGGGCGTGTGGCAGATCATCATCTGGCTCATCCAGGGCTTCGTGTTCATGCTCATCGGGCTGCAACTGCCCGAGATCCTGGCCGGTCTGAGCGACTATTCGGCGGGTCAGCTGCTGTGGCTCGGCGGAGCCGTGAGCCTGACCGCGATCGTCACCCGCTTCGCCTGGATCTTCACGACGACCTATCTGACGCGGGTCGTCAGCGCGCGGTTGAGGGCGAACGATCCCTACCCGTCGCCGCGTCGCGTGTTCGTCGTGGCCTGGGCCGGCATGCGCGGGGTCGTGTCGCTGGCCGCGGCCCTGGCCCTTGCCGTCGACTTCCCGCAGCGAAACCTGATCCTGTACCTGACCTTCGCGGTCATCCTCGTGACGCTCGTCGGCCAGGGCCTCACGCTGCCGTGGATCATCCGCCGGCTGGGTGTCCTGCGCGAGGACGGCCCGGACAGCGAGGAGCGACACGCCCGGCTCATCGTCGGTGAGGCGGCACTCCGGCGTCTCGACGACCTGGCACTCCAGTATCCCGATCACCTGCCGCTCATCGACCAGCTCCGCGAAGGGTTCGATCACGACCTCGGCCACGTCCGGCCCAACGCCGACGACATGGCGGACGCGACGCGCGAGGCGGCCGAGCAGGAGCTGCTCGATCACCAGGCGATCCGCCTGGCGGTTCTCGCCGCGGAGCGCGACGCCCTGCTGGACCTGCTGGACGCGGGGATCATCAACGACGAGACGCAACGCAGCGTGGAGCGCGATCTCGATCTCGAGGCGGTGCGCGCCGCACCCTGAACGCCGGGGACCCTCGCGCCCGAGGGCTGCCGCGCGAGGTGCTACGCTTCGACGCCATGAGCATCGTCGACGCCGCGCAGTACCTGTTCACCTCGGAATCGGTCACCGAGGGCCACCCGGACAAGATGTGCGACCAGGTGTCGGACGCCATCCTCGATGCGATCATCGCCGACGACCCCGACGCGCGCGTCGCCTGCGAGACGGCCACCACGACCGGACTGGTCATGGTCCTCGGCGAGATCACGACGGACACCTACATCGACTTCCAGCAGGTCGTCCGCGACACCGTCCGCGACATCGGCTACACGCGGGCGGACTACGGGTTCGACTACCAGACGTGCGGGACGCTCGTGTCGGTCAAGGGCCAGTCGCCCGATATCGCGCAGGGCGTCGACGCGGCGCTCGAGGTCCGCGATGACGCCGCGTCGGCGTTCGAGCTCGGCGCGGGCGACCAGGGGATGATGTTCGGCTTCGCCTGCCGCGAGACCCCGGAGCTGATGCCACTGCCGATCGCCCTCGCCCATCGCATGGCCCGCCGACTGTCCGAGGCGCGCCGGTCCGGCCAGCTGTCCTACCTGCGGCCCGATGGCAAGACCCAGGTGACGATCGAGTACGCCCACGGCGTGCCGGTCCGGGTGCGGACCGTGGTCGTGTCCGCCCAGCACGACCCGGATGTCCGGCCCGAGCGGCTGCGCTCCGACGTGATCGAGGCGGTCGTCCTGCCGGTCATCCCGCACGAGCTGCGTGACGTGGATCCGATCATGCACGTCAACCCGACCGGCCGGTTCGTGACCGGCGGCCCGATGGGCGACGCCGGGCTGACCGGTCGCAAGATCATCGTCGACACGTACGGCGGGATGGCCCGCCACGGTGGTGGCGCCTTCAGCGGCAAGGACCCGACCAAGGTCGACCGGTCCGCCGCGTACGCCGCCCGCTGGGTGGCCAAGAACGTCGTCGCGGCGGGCCTCGCCGACCGCTTCGAGGTCGAGGTCGCCTACGGCATCGGCATCGCCCGGCCGATCAGCTTCACCGTCGATTCGTTCGGCACCGGCAAGATCGACGACGCCGCCATCCAGGCGGTCATCGAGCGCAACTTCGACCTGCGGCCGGCGTCGATCATCGCCGCGCTCGGCCTCCGCCGGCCGATCTACCGCCAGACGGCCGCGTACGGCCATTTCGGCCGGCCGGACCTCGACCTGCCGTGGGAGCGCACCGACAAGGCCGCGCTGCTCGCCGCGGAAGCCGGTCTGCCCGAGCCGGAGCCGCTCGCCGCGACGGCCTGATCGATCGGGGCCCGGTCCCCCGCGGCGGGCCGCCTAGCCCGACTGGTCGACGATCATCCCGGCGACCGACGCGCCCGATCCGCGCGCGCCTGCGCGACGGCCGTTGCGCCACACGATCAGCTGACCGACGACCAGGATCGACAGGGTGATCAGGAGCATGATCGCGGCGACCGCGTTGGTGGCCGGGGTGACGCCCTTGCGGATGGTGCTGAACACGTACAGCGGGAGCGTCGTCGTCCCGGCGCCCGACACGAACGTGGTGATGACGTAGTCGTCGAAGCTGAACGTGAACGACAGCAGGCAACCGGCGACGATGGCCGGCAGCAGCTGCGGGAAGGTGATCTGCCAGAACGTCCGCCACGGCGATCCGTACAGGTCGTAACTTGCCTCGACATGGGTCCGGTCCATGCCCGACAGCCTCGCCCGCACGAGGAGCATGACCAGGCTGATGTTGAACAGGGCGTGGGCGGCCACGATCGTCTGGTAGCCGAGCCGCAGCTGCAGGTCGAGCGCGGGATTGAGCACGTCGAAGGCCGTCGAGAAGAAGACCAGCGTGGCCAGGGCGATGACGATCTCCGGGACGATGATGCTCACGAACGTGAGCGCCTCGAACGGACCGCGGAACCAGCGCGGGGCGCGCTGCAGTCCGAGCGCCGCCATCGTCCCGAACACCGTGGCGATGACGGCCGTCGAGGTGGCGACGATGAAGCTGTTGAGCAGGGCGCCCTGCACGACCGTATCGGTCAGCACGCTCTCGTACCAGCGGAAGCTGAAGCCCTCCCACTGGGTCACCCGTCGGTTCGTGGCGTTGAAGCTGAACACGACGACCACGGCGATCGGGATGTACAGGAACAGGTAGATGAGCAGCGTGTGGCCGCGCAGCCAGCCTTCGACCAGCCGGCTGCCGCGATCGATCCGCGGACGGGCGCGCCCGGGGGCGACGCCGACGTCGGCGACGACGTCGGGCCGGGCGACGACCGGCGTCGCCGGCGCGCTCACAGGACGCTCACGTCGCGGGTCTGCCGGCCGCGGTTGGTGAACCACAGGTAGAACACGACCGACACCAGCATGATCACGATCAGGACGACCGCCCGGGCGGCACCCTCCGGCCAGTCGCGCGACTCGAGGAACTGGAGGACCAGCTGGTTGCCCACGAGGAACACCCGCCCGTAGCCGAGGATGGCCGGGATGACGTATTCGCCCATCAGCGGGATGAACACCAGGATGCTGCCGGTGATCAGGCCGGTCGCGGTGATCGGCAGGGTGACCTGGCGGAACGTGGCCCAGCGGCCGGCTCCGAGATCCTTGGACGCCTCGATCAGCGTCCGGTCCATCCGTTCGAGAGTGACGTAGATCGGGAAGACCATCAGCGGCAGGTAGCCGTACACGACGCCGATGAGCACGGCCACCGGCGTGCCCAGGATCCGGAAGCTCTCGTCACCGATGATGCCCCCGATGAACCCGCCGAGCCCGTCCGGCCCGAGGATGGTCAGCCAGGCATAGGTCCGGATCAGGAAGCTGGTCCAGAACGGGATGACCAGCAGGATGATGAGCAGCGACTTGCGGCGGCCGGCCCGGGTCGCGATGAAGTAGGCGATCGGCAGGGCCGCCAGCAGGCACAGCAGGGTGCCCGACACGGCCAGCGCGATGCTGGTCACGAACGGCGAGATGCGCTCGGGGTCGAGCGCGTCGCCGTAGTTCGCGAGGGTGAACCCGGGCTCGTAGCCACCGAACTTCGACTTGAACCCGAAGCTCATGACCACGACGATCAGGAGCGGCAGGACGAGCAGGACGAGGTACCAGGCGCTCGCCGGCAGGACGAGCAGGCCGGTCAGCAGGCTCGACCGGATCGAGCGCCCCGACGGCGCCGGTCGCGGCTGCGCCGGGTCGGCCGGCGCAACCTCGCTCGCAGCGGTCATCGGGACGCGGGGGACGGTCGGATCAGCCCTGGCCGATCTTGGACTTGAACTCCTCCCAGATGTCCTGGCGCTGGGTGATGCCCGAGTTGTCCTTCTGGGCCTCCAGCTTGGCCATCACGTCGTCCTTCACGAAGATGGCCGGATCGGCCAGCATGTCCGGATCGATGAACTCCTTGGCGGCGTCGTTGGGCGTGGCGTACTGGTTGGTCATCGTCTCGATGGCCTGGATCTGCGGGATGTGGATGAAGTTGATCCAGGCGTGCGAGGCGATGGGATGCGGCGCGTCGGCCAGGACGACCCACGAATCCATCCAGAACACCGTGCCGTCGGTCGGGATGTGATAGACGACGTCGGCCGTCTCCGGCTTGTCGCGCAGCTCGAGGATGCCGCCGGTCCAGGTCAGCCCGAGGACGGCCTCCTCGGTCTCGATCTTGGTGTTGTACTGGTCCGAGTCGAGCGCCAACACATGCGGCGCCAGGGCCAGCAGATCCTGGCGCGCCTCCTCGAGCTCCTTCTGGTCGCCCGAGTTGAGGGAGTAGCCGCGCGCCTTGAGCGGGGCGATGAACACGTCATCGGGGGAGTCGACGAGGACGACCTTGCCCGAGTACTTCGGGGCGACCTCGAGGAACGACTTCCAGGTCGAGACGTCCTCCTTGACCACCTTCGTCCGGACGCTGATCCCGGTCGTGCCCCAGTCCTTGGGGACCTGCCACTCGTCGGTCGGATCCCACCATTGCCCCTGGAAGGCCTTGTTCATCAGGCTGAGGTTGGGGATCTTCGCCTTGTCGATCTTCTGGATGAATCCCTGGTCCCGCATCGCCGGGACGTAGTTCATGGTCGGGCAGCAGATGTCCCACTGGCCGGTCGCACCGCCCTGGAACTTCGCCATCATCTCGTCGTTGTTGGCGAACGTGTCGTAAGTGAATTTGGTGACGCCGTACTGCTCCTGGAACGTCTTCATGTTGCCCGGGTCGACGTAGTCGCCCCAGTTGTACATGAACAGTTCCTTCTCGATGTCCGACGGCACGCTGAACGACGGCAGGGGGGTCGCCCCGGCCGCCTGCGAGGCCGTCGTCCCGCCGCCACTGCTGCAGGCGGCCAGGAACGCCGCCGACGCGGACATCGTGCTCGCCCACAGGAAGCCGCGTCGGCTGAGCGGCGTCTGGGCAAGGCGCCGGATGGCTCGATCGATGTCGTGCTCTGCCACGTTGCTCCTCCTCTGCCGGGTCGCCCCGGGCGTGACGCTCCTCAACCGGCCAGGATGAGGTTGGCATCCTCCTGCCACCGGACGACCACCGGGTCGCCCGGACCGACCCCCACGGCGCCCCCGGCGCCATCCGCGTTCTGGCGCCGGACGATCAGCTCCCCGGCCTCGGCCGTCTCGACGCGGTACTCGGTCTGATCGCCGAGGTAGGTGCCCTGCTGGACGCGGCCACGCACCTCGGTCATGCCCGGCGCGGCCGGCGAACTGCCGTCGTCGGCAGCCACCTCGAGGCGCTCGGGGCGGGTCGCCACGATCACGACGTCGCCGGCGGCTACCCGTGCGTCGGCGTCGGTCACCCGGCCGCGCAAGGTCAGGCCGCGGCCCGTCCGCACGACGGTCTCCCGCCCGGCGCCTGGCGGCTCGACGACGGTGGCCTCGATGAAGTTCGACGTCCCGATGAAGTCCGCGACGAAGCGGTTGACCGGTCGCTCGTAGAGTTCGCTTGGATCGCCCTGTTGCTGGATGCGCCCGTCGCGCATGACCACGATGACGTCGCTCATCGTGAGCGCCTCTTCCTGGTCGTGGGTGACATACACGAAGGTGATGCCGACCTCGCGCTGGAGGGCCTTCAGCTCCAGCTGCATCTCCTTGCGCAGCTTCAGGTCGAGTGCACCGAGCGGCTCATCGAGGAGCAACACCGTCGGCCGGTTGACGAGCGCGCGGGCGAGCGCGACGCGCTGCTGCTGGCCGCCCGACATCTCCCAGGTGCGTCGCTTGGCGTAGCCGCCGAGCCGCACCAGCTCGAGCGCCTCTGCCACCCGTCGACTCTCTTCGGCCTTGGCCACCTTGCGCTGGCGCAGGCCATAGCCGACGTTCTGCGCGACGTCCATGTGGGGAAACAGGGCGTAGTGCTGAAAGACCGTGTTGACGTTGCGCTGGTAGGGCGGCACCCCGGCGATCGGCTGGCCGGCGAGCAGGATCTCGCCCTCGGTCGGCTGCTCGAAGCCGGCGATCATGCGCAGGGTCGTCGTCTTGCCGCAGCCCGACGGGCCGAGCAGGGAATAGAACGCGCCGTGCGCGATCGACAGGTCCATCGCATCGACCGCCGTCACGTCGTTGAAGCGCTTGGTGACGTGCTGGATCTCGACGTCCGGTGCCTCGACCCGCCCGGACGCCAGGGGAGCTGCGAGGGTGCGCGCCTCGGGCTGGGCGGGCGTGGCCGGGGTGGCGGTCAACGGCGGTCCTCGCGCGATGGTGCCGTACGTCACGGTCGTCCTGTAGCGGTGCTACAGGCCTCCGCATCCTAGGGGCCAGACCCGTGCGAGTCAACGCGGACGACGTGCGAATCTCGCACGTAGCAGCGCCGCCGCGATGACGCTCACGCACCGGCCTGAACGTATACTTCAGCCGCCTCGAACGGGGCGCCACGAGTGGAAAGGAGTCGGCCGATGGTCACCGAGCTGCAGCTCGGCCCGCGCATCCGCTCCCTTCGCCAGGCGCGCCATCTCACGCTACGCGACGTGTCGGAACGGGCCGGGGTGAGCGAGAGCTTCCTCTCCCAGGTCGAGCGTGACGTCACCAGCCCATCGATCGCCACCGTCCATCGCATCGCCCGCGCCCTGGATCTGTCGATCGCCCAGCTGTTCGCCGAGGACGCCGACACCGGCCGGGTCGTGCGTCGCGAGGCCCGTCGGCGGGTGGCATACCCAGGGCTCAAGGCCGTCGACGAGTTCCTGACCTCGGATGTCGCCGGCCGCCTGCAGGTCATCCTGTCCACGATCGAGCCAGGTGGCGGGACCGGCGCCGAGCCGTACACCCACGACTCCGACGAGGAGGTCGTGATCGTCCTGTCGGGCGTCCTCGACCTGTGGGTCGCCGACGAGCACTATGTCCTCCGCGAGGGCGATGCCATCACCTACCCGTCGCGACTGCCCCACTGGAACGCCAATCAGGGTGACGTCGCGGCGAGCGTCCTGTTCTGCCTGACGCCACCGAGCTTCTGATCGGTGCGCGACCGCACCGTGGCGCGGGACCTTCGACACCGACCGGCGCCGGACCATCGACCGGGATCGGACCGAGCGGGTCACGCGCTAGGCTGTCGCGAGATGGAGACTCGACCAGGATCCCGGCCTCCGCTCCGTCGTGTGCTGCTCAGCGCAGCGCTCGGCCTGGTCGTGCTGGGCGCGCTGCCGTGGCCCGTCGCGGCTGCGGATGGGTCGCCCGACCCAGGGGCATCGGCGCCGGCCGAGCCGGCGACCGATCCGACCCCGACGCCCACGCCAGAACCAAGCCCGACCCCGACCCCCGCGCCGACGCCGACGCCCGACCCCGAACCGAGCCCGACGCCGGCCGGCACACCGACTCCGACGCCGAGCGCGACGCCGACCCCGCCTCCCCCTGCGCGCCAGGTGATCATCCGGCGCAACCTGTACCGCTGGAGCGCGATGGTCCGCCAGTACACGAACTACTGGTGCGTCCCGGCCGCGACGCAGTCGATGGTCAACCTCGCGACCGGCGCCAGCAATCGGACGTACCGGAGCCAGGCATACATCTACAAGCTGACCCGCCGGCACAATCGCTACAGCTACGCCACCCGTGGCAACGACCCACAGGGCTGGGCCTGGTCGCTGCGCTACTTCTCGCGCTACCGCACGACCTACCAGGCCCGCGCGTTCACCAACAAGACGGCCGCGCTCAACGCCATCGCCGAGTCGATCGCCCGGACCGGTGACCCGGTCGGTGTCACCGTCCGCGGCGGGACGCACGCCTGGGTCGTGCTCGGCTATCGCCAGAGCTACGACCCGAGTGAACCCTCCAAGAAGACGCTGCTGGGCTTCTACGTCAGCGGCCCGCTCGGGTCGACAGCGGACAAGTGGCCGTATCGCTATCTGACGCTGGACCAGTTCCGTCAGTACTTCACGCGCTATCACGAATGGCAGCGCCGGGTCATCTGGGAAGGGAAGTGGGTGGTCGTCTCCCAGTGACCGCGCCGACCGGCCGGGCGCTAGGATGCAGCACATGTACGCCGTCGTCATGGCCGGCGGCGGGGGGACGCGACTCCATCCCCTCAGCCGGCCCGAGCGCCCCAAGCCGTTCCTGCCGCTGGTCGGCGCCGAGACGCTCCTGCAGTCAACCGCCCGGCGCCTGTCGGCCCTGACCGACGACATCACGGTCGTCACGGACCGTCGCTATGAGCGCCTCGTGCGCGATCAGCTGCCCGACGCTGGCGTCCTCCTCGAACCGATGGGCCGCAATACCGCTGCGGCCATCGCCCTGGCCACGCTGGCGCTCGATCGGCCGGCGGAGGCGGTCATGCTGGTCGTGCCAGCCGACGCCCACATCGACCCCGCGCGAGAGGGCGTCTACCGGGACGTACTGCGCACGGCGGCCGACCACCTGGCGACCGGGGCGTTCGGCATCGATGACCCGCTCGTCACGCTCGGCACCCAGATCACCCGTCCGGCGACCGAGTACGGCTACCTGCTGCCCGATCTCGCCCGTGGTGGCCTCGTCGGCCGTGACGACGAGGCAGTCCACGCCTATCCGCTGATGGCGTTCGAGGAGAAGCCGAAGCCGGCCCGTGCCGAGGACCTCTTCGAGCGCACGCCGGGCGCCGCCTGGAACGCGGGCATCTTCCTGTGGCGTCGGCGCGCGGTCCGGGCGGCCCTGCTGCGCTACACGGGTCTCGTGCAGTCCATCGAGCCGATGATCGGGGCGCCGGCACTCCTCGAGCGCGCCTACGAGGCGATCCAGGCAGCACTGTCGATCGATCACGCGGTCATGGAGGGTGCGGCCCGCAATGGCCAGGTGGTGATGGCCGCGATGGACGTCGGCTGGTCCGACCTCGGGTCGTGGACGGCGATCCTGGCGGCCATCGGCGCGCGCGGCGAGGGCGCGGTGGTCCAGGCCGGTGAGACGGTCGAGGTCGATGATGACGACCTCGTCGTGCGCCGGGCCGATGGTCGATTGGGGGTCATCGCCCCGGCGGAGCGCGGTAGCATGACCGCCACGCAGCCCATCGCGGTGCTGCGAGGGACGGCATCGGACATCGACCGGGTTCGCGACCTCATCGCGCGATGCTCCGAGGGGGGAGGCTGAGTGACCACCAGCGCCGGGGTCGGGATCCCGACCAACATCGTGTTCGGTACCGACGGCTGGCGGGCGCGCATCGCCGATGACTTCACCTTCACCAACGTGCGCCGCTGTGCCGACGGCGTCGCCACCTACGTGACGGAGCGAGGCGACGCGGCGAAGGGGGTCGTGATCGCGTTCGACCGGCGGTTCGCGTCGGAGCACTTCGCTGCGGCCGCGGCCGAGGTCCTCCTCGCGCACGACATCCCGGTCGCGCTCGCCGCCCACGCGGTGCCGACCCAGATGAGCTCGTACGAGGTGGTCGAACGGGGAGCGGCTGCCGGCATCGTCATCACCGCCAGCCACAACCCATGGGTCGACAACGGCTTCAAGGTCAAGGCACCGACCGGCGCGGCCGCCGGCCCCGACATCCTCACCGCGATCGAAGCGCGCCTCGCCGTCAACGGCGATCACGACATCGCACGACGACCGCTGGCCGATGCCGAGGTCGCCGGACTGGTCGAGACGTTCGATCCGTTCGAGGGCTACGAGCGCTACGTGCGTCGCACGGTCGACCTGGACGCCCTGCGGGCGGCCGACATCAGCGTGCTCGTCGATCCGCTGTACGG
The DNA here is from genome assembly GCA_035692005.1 of Candidatus Limnocylindrales bacterium. GTDB lineage: Bacteria > Chloroflexota > Limnocylindria > Limnocylindrales > CSP1-4 > SPCO01. The sequence continues at coordinate 11,836 of DASSII010000033.1, forward strand.
GGCGGGGGCGGGCTGGATCCCGCGGCTCCTGGGCGGCGGGCGGATCCGCGTCCACGAGATCCACCAGGAGCGGAACCCGTATTTCGGTGGCATCAACCCCGAGCCCATCCGGCCCAATATCGACGAGGCCCTCGGCATCGTGGCGGGCGGCGGCTACGACCTCGGCCTGCTGCTCGACGGCGACGCGGATCGAGCCGGCGCGACCGACGAGCGGGGCACGTTCCTCCATCAGCTGGAGGTGACCGGGCTGCTGATGTACTACCTCGCCGAGCACCGCGGCCTGCGCGATCCCGTCGTGGTCAGCGTCAATAACACGTCGATGGCCGCGCGGCTGGGCGAGCACTACGGGATCGACACGTTCGAGACCGCCGTCGGGTTCAAGTTCATCGGTCCGAAGATGATCGAGACCGGCGCGATGATGGGCGCCGAGGAATCGGGCGGCTACGGCTTCGGGATGCATCTGCCGGAGCGTGACGGGATCTACGCCGATCTCCTGCTGCTGGACCTGTTCCTGCGCGAGCGGGCCGCCGGACGCTGGCCGGTGTCACGCGCCATGGAAGCGTTCCACGAGCTGGCCGGGCCGTCGTTCTACCTGCGGGTCGATGTCCACATCGAGCGCGCCGAGTACGACGCGGTCAAGCGTCGACTGCTGGTCGATCTGGCGGCCGCCGGACCGACCGACCTCGCCGGCGAGCCGGTGGTGCGGACGGTGGCGCTCGATACCGGCGACGGCTTCAAGTTCTTCCTCGGCGACGGTTCCTGGTTGCTCATCCGGGCGTCGGGCACGGAGCCGCTCGTCCGCGTGTACACGGAGGCGACCACGCCCGAGGCGCGCGACGCGATGCTGTTGGCCGGCGAGCGGCTGGTGCGCGGGACATGACCGCCCCGACGCGGCGGGTCGACAAGCCGTGGGGCCATGAGCTGATCTGGGCGCATACGGACCGCTATGTCGGCAAGATCCTCGTCATCGAGACCGGTCGACGGCTGTCTCTCCAGCGCCACGAGATCAAGGATGAATCGATCCTCGTCCGGTCGGGCCGACTGCGACTGTTCCTCGAGGACGACGGCGGGGTCGTTCGCGAAGAGGAGCTCGGACCGGGTGACCACCGCCACGTGCCCACCGGCCGGGTCCATCGGTATGAGGCGATCGAACGCTGCGAGATCGTCGAGGTCTCCACCCCGGAGCTCGACGATGTCATCCGGCTCGAGGACGATTTCGGTCGTGAGGGAACGAACGCGCCCTGAGGCCGCGGGGCCAGGACGATTTCGGGGGTGACCCGGCCCGGCGCCGGGTGTAGGCTGTGATGACGCGACCGCCATCACCGGTCGAAGGTGCATGACCGGACGGCGGCCTCGTGAGCGCCCATTGGGCGACGGAGGTATCGGCACGATGCACAGCTCACTGATCGGCAAGGTCGAGAAGGCGAATCGCTACGCGCGGGAGCTGGACCGGATCGCGATCGAATCGCTGTCCCTCACCTTCCGCGGCGACAACGACACGCACCATGTCGCCCTCGATGCCGGCCAGTGGCGTTGCACCTGCCACTACTTCGAGAGTTGGGGCTCCTGCGTCCACCTGCTGACACTCCAGAAGGTCATGGGCGTCATGCTGCCCGAAGGCGCCCAGGTGTCGATCTTCTCGGCTGGCCAACCAGTCTCGACGGCGTAGTTCCGGGCGCCACGCCCCCGTCTCTCGGGCGCCCGCCATGGGCGCCCCACCCCGCCCCCACCTAGCGCGACCAGGCGATCGCCGCCGCCGTCCCGACCCCGTCGACGGTCGTCGCGCGTCGCCAGCCGGTCGCTCGTGTGTGGATGTCGAGACGAAGGCCGTCTGGGCCGCCCTGCCACACGATGGCCAGTCGCTGACCTTTCGGGTCCAGCGCCATGGCGGTCGCCTGGGCATCGCCGTCCGGTGCGTCGATCGTGGCCATCGGCTCCCCGCCGCCCGAGCGCCACGACGTGGTCCCGTGCACGACCACGGCCGAGCCGGGCCCGCCCGTCGCGGCGATGACCGACGCGTCGGCCGACGTCGCAAGGCGACGGTCGCCGGCCGGGCCCGCCTCGACCTCGCCCGTCGAGCTGTCCACGACGATCGCTCGCGGCTCCGCGGTCGTGCCACCGACGAGCGCGACGCGGTCCCCGTCGAGCCAGACCGGGGCGGACGGCAACAGCGGTCGACCGAGGGGGATGACGAACGCGCTCGAGGTCGTCGGATCGATCAGGGTCAGGGCGACGTCGGCGCCGCCCGGCAGGTCGCCGGTGATCGTCGCGAACCGGCCACCTTGCGGGTCCCAGGTCACGAACCAGGCGGGGCCCTGCGGCTCGTCACCGGCGAGGTCCCGGGCCTCGACCGGGCGCCAGGCGAGGTCCGCCATGGCGTCCGCATCGACTGGATCGCTGGTCAGCAGGCTGCCATCGAGCAGCGTCGCGGCCAGCACGCGAGCCCGACCGCTCGACACCCAGGCGGTGGACGCGGCCGGCAGCGCGACGTCGTGCATCGCGTCGGTGCCGGGCGCCCCCGTCCACAACGTCAGGCGAGCGGCGCCGTCGGCATCGGGTGCCAGGACGTACAGGCCGTCGGCCGCGGTCGGATCGCCCGTGGCCGCGGGTGCGCAGCCGACCGGGATCGCCATGGCCAGCGCCAGGGCCAGGGCCACCATGGCGGAGGGGCGCCGGAGGGCGACACGGAGCAGCGTCATCACCGGCGCAGTGTGCCATCGCAGCGCGGGGCGCCGACGAGCGCGGGGCTAGCGCGACATTGCCGCCCGCGGCGCAGTCCCCCGTCACACGGGCGCTTTGGATCCTGTCCTACAAGGTTCTCAAGTACCGCATCCTCGGCGGAACGTGGGCGGCGTGGCATTCGGGCCAGATCACCTGCGTCAGCAGTGGCTATCTGCTGACGCTCAACGGCTTCGCTGACGTGTACGTGAAGGAGCAGTGATGGGCCGAATCGGACGAAGTTCGATCCTGCTACTGATCCCGGCGATCGTGACGCTCGGTTGCACGAGGCTCCCTGCGGCAGGGGCCACCGGCGCAGGCCAAGCCGAGAGCCAGGCGGTGATGACACCCGCCGCGGAGATGCGCGCCGGTTGCATCCCACCGAAGCTCCCCGCAGACCAGCCAGCCAGCCACGACGAGGTGGCCGGGGTCCGCGGCTGGCCAGACTGGCCTCCGATCCTCGCGGCCGGGACTCGCGTCGACTCGATCGCCGCCCCGGCGCTCAAGGCCCTCGCGCCGTTGGAGCTGCCAGTCGCCCCGGATGGGCTTCCCGTCCAGGCGAGACTGTTCGACGCCGGATCGGGCTCCAACGGCACCGACGCCAAGGCCGAGCAGCTTCTCATGACGGTCTACAGCACGTCGGAGATCACCCCGGATCAATCGATCGTCGACGTCCTTCGTGAGGGCGGCGCCGTCTTCGGCCAGACCACCAGCCGCGGTCAGGACGCCGCCCTCGTGGTCGAGACGATCGGCGACAAGGCGACGATCGTCCAGATCGGGGATCTCGACGCTGCACTCGTCGAATCGACGACGATGCCGGGGGACTTCCGGACACACGCCTTGTATTGGTCAGACGGAAGTCGTGACTACTGGTTGAAGATCGCCGGCTCCTCGGAGGAAGTCGTGCGCGTCGGCCAGGCGTTGTACTGCGGCTGACAGCCGTGCCCTGGAGTGGTGGGAACAGGACGGTCTGCACTTGCCACCACGTCCGTCCGTTCTCTACCTAGAAGACCTCCAACCGCCAGAAGTAGCGGGCCTCACCCGCGTCCCCGGCGAACCGGACCGTGACGACGAGGGTCCATGACCCGGCCGCCGGGGCGGGGAACAGGGGCGGTCCGCCGCCGCGCCCGAGGCTGGCGGCGCCCGAACCATCGGTCGCGAAGGCAGGCACATAGTCGGCCGTCCAGCGGGCGATGCCGATCGGTCGGTCGAAGGCGATCGCCAGCGGCTCGCCGCGTCCCACCGAGATGCGGCTTCCCGGCAGCCACGGACTGTCGGCACCCGACTCGCCCCAGGTGTAGGTGCCGAGTTGGGCGGCGACCGGGTCGCCGCCCTCCGCGGCCAGCGTGGCATCGGGTGGCCGGTCAGAGGGCGACGGCGTCGCCGGGACCCGCGCCGTGGCGGCCGGGATCGGCTCGGCGGTGCCGGGCGGGGCCGTCGGCGCCGGCGTCGCGCAGCCCGCCAAGGCCAGGCACGCGACCATCACCCTGACGGATCCCGTCCGGACCGATCGGCGGACCACTCGATGGACCATCGCTTGCACCTCTCGATTACACGCCGATGATCGGCAGCGGACACTGGGCGGGGGAGCACGGTGCGACGGTCACCCGCACGATCGGGCTGGTGTCGCCGACGAGGCCCTCGCTGCTGGATGCCGTGAACACGGCCCGAAAGTCGGCAGTGTCGGTGAGTCCCATCGTGGCGCTGTACGTGCCGGCGGACGTCGTCTGGGCAAGGGTCGCGATGGTCACCCAGCTGGTGGCGCCGATGGCTCGCCGCTGCAGCCGGACCGTGCGGCTCGAGACGCCGTTGCCGGCGAGACGACCGTAGTCCGCGTCAGACGCCACCTTGAGCACGGACTTGAACGTGACGGCGGCCCCATAGGGGATGGCCGAGTCATTGACTCCGAGCGTCAGGATCGTCACGAGGTCGAGGCACCTCGAGTACGGCGACGATGCCTTCGGGATGTCGTAGCGGATCTGCAGCGTGGCGATGTCGCACACCCCGTAGCGATGCATATCGAAGCCTGCGCTCGGGCGTGTCCGCGAGTAGGTTTGGACCACCGCGTCCGTGTAGTCGCGGTCGTCCGCGTAGTTCAGGTGGTGGTTGAGTCCCTCGACATGACCGAACTCGTCGAGCGCGATCGTCTCCGCGTCGTAGCAGCCGTTCGCGGGGTTGGTCATCATCTGGCACCAGCGCAGGGTGCCCCAATCGAACACGCGCCCGTGCTCCCGCAACCACATCGTGAACGAGTCGGGGGCGCTTCGGGTGAAGCAGCCGATGCCGTTCACCCCGCACGTCCCCGTGCCATAGCCGACGAGGCTGGTCCCCGACGCGCCGTAGGTGTAGATCGCGGCCCGCGACGCGCGGGTGGCGTTGCTGTCGTCCGCGGCATCGCGGATCGCGGTCTTGAGGGCCGCCGGGGGTTCCGCGCCGCTCCGCCAGCGGTAGACCACCGACTGGTCCTGCGGCCACAGGCTGCTGCCGAGGATGGGGTCGGGGCCGTGGGCGGCGACGGGCATCGCCGCCAGCGTGACGATCAGCGCCGCCATGACGGCGGCCGTCGCGGCACGGAACGGGGATGTGGGTCGGAATGGGCGGGTCATCGCGCCACCTCGTCGAGCGTGACGGCAGCACCGTCGGGGATGTGGCGGAGGATCGGTCCGATCGCTCCGTCGACCGGGAGCCGGCCATCCGGGGCGAACGGCAACCAGCCGTCGGGGACCTCGGCGGCGCTGTCGGTGCGCGACGGCCCGGCGACCAGGCGACGACCGTCGTCGGGTGGATCGAGATCGCGCGCCTGACCACCGTCGGGTCGCAGCGCGCGAAGCGTTCGCCCGTCAACGTCCCGCTCGTGGACGACGAGCGGGCGTCCGTCGGCGTCCCGGGTCAGCACCGCCGCCCCGGCCCGGTCGGCCAGCGCGGTGCGACCGCGATCGCCGTCGAGATCGATCGAGAACAGGGGACACGGCAGCCCGCGGCACGCGCCATAGGCCACCAGTCGACCATCGCCCACGCCCAGGAGGTCCCCGAGCTCCGGATCGGTCACGGTCTGCAACGTCCCATCCGCGGGATCGAACAACCGGAACCGGCACGCCACCTCAGCGCATGTGCTGACCGCCAGGCGACGCCCGTCGGTGCTCCACGAGAGCGACGTGAGCCACGTCGGGCCGAAGCGGTCGTCGGTCACCATCGGTGCCAGCACCCGGACCGGCGCGGCGGTCCCGGCCAGCGGTCGTCGCCACACGCCGCGGTCGGCACGGGTCGCGCGGTCGACCCGCTGCTCGTAGATCGTGGCGCGGTCGGGCGACACGGTCGCTCGTCGGACGACATCGCTCGACGCGCCCAGCGGCCACGCGCAGCCGCCGGCCACGTCGACCAGCGACAGGCGCGACACGCGCCGGTCATCGGTTCCCACGAGGATGGCCCCACCGAACGGCCCGGCCGCGAACGACTCCGGGTCGAGGTCGAGGAAGCGGTCGGGCGTCCTGCCCGGGCCCCCGAGGGACAACCGCTGGCCGCTCACCGTTCCGTCGGCGAGCTTGGGGTCGAGGCGGTACCAGGTGCCGGGCGTGCCGGACGTTGTGTGCGGCATGCCCGCGCAGGGCGGCGGATCCCACGCACGGCTTGGTGCGCCCAGTGTCGATGACGCCACCAGCGCCAGCGCTCCGATCGCCGCGATGCCCGGTCCGGCCCGACGGAACCATCGTGACTCCACCATGGTCGATGAACCTCCCCCGGCGGACGGATGACGGCGGGAGGAGGGCGAGGTGCGCAGCCTACCGATGGCCACTGCACTCGGACTTATCGCGGCCTACGGGCAGCCGTGTGCTAGGCTCGGCCGGACACCCGTCAACGCCGCGAGATCGCGAAGCCCGGTGAGATTCCGGCACAGTCCCGCTACGGTGAACCGCCCCTCGGCGGAAGTCCGGTCGCCGATCCCACGGTGCGTGCTCGAACCTTCGAGAGAAAGGTAGGCAGACCGTGCACCCCACCACTCCCTGACCCCTCGCTTCACGCTGTCTCGAAGCGAGGGGCGGCGCCGACCGGCGCCCCCCTCCGGCTCATCTTCCGGAGGACCCGATGCCCACCCCCCTGCGACGCCGCCGCGTCGCCCTGCTCCTGACTCTCGCCCTTGTGGCCCTGCAGGCGTGTTCCACCGCCGCAACCGTCCCGAGTGCGACGACCGCCCCGCCGAGTCCCTCGTCGGCTCCGAGCCCGACCCCGACGACCACGCCGGTCGCGGCCTTCCCGTTGACCCTGACCGATGACGAGGGCACGACCGTCGAGCTCGCCAGCGAGCCACGACGGATCGTGTCGCTGACCCCGGCCACGACCGAGGTCCTGTTCGCGCTGGGCGCCGGCGAGCGGGTCATCGCCACGACCGATTTCGACGACTATCCGCCCGAGGCGGTCGCGCTCCCGGACGTGGCCAGCTACACCGCGGTCGATGTCGAGAAGATCGTCGGGCTGGAGGCCGACCTCGTCGTCGCCGGCGGCAACCTGTTCAACGACCCCGCGGCGATCGCCCGGCTGCGAGACCTGGGCGTGCCCGTCCTGGTCGTGTACGCGAGGGACGTGGCCGGGGTGCTTGCCGACATCGAGCTCGTCGGCGCGGCCGCCGGCCGTCCGGCCGAGGCGAAGGACCTCAGCGCATCGATGCGCGCCGGGTTCGACCAGGTCAGCGCGGCGGTCGCCGGCTTGCCCCGGCCACGGGTGTTCTACGAGCTGGATGCCACGTCCGACATCTACACCGCCGCCAAGGACTCGTTCGTCGAGGAGATGATCACGCTGGCCGGTGGCGAGGCGATCACCACCGGCAGCGCGACCGACTTTGCGATCTCGATCGAGCAGCTCATCAGCGCCGATCCGGAGGTCATCCTCCTTGGTGACGCGGCCTACGGCGTCACCCCGGAGGCCGTCGCCGCACGACCCGGCTGGAACGTCATGACCGCGGTCAGGGACGGCCAGATCCGGGGCGTCAACGACATCGTCATCACCCGACCCGGACCGCGGCTGGTCGACGGCCTGCGCGAGCTCGCGCTGGCGATCCATCCCGACGCCGCGTTGCCATCGCCGGCGCCCGCCGCGTCGGTGGCGCCCTAGGCGGCGGGCGCCGGCGCCGTGGCGACCCGCTCCGACCCGCTCGTGCCGAGCCAGCCGCTGGTCCGGGCGGCCGGCGGCCTGCGCGGCCGTCCGGTCGCGCTCGCCCTCCTCGGGCTCGCCGCGCTCGGGCTGGCGCTCATCGCCGGCGTCGGGCTGGGCTCCGTGGCGGTCGCTCCGGGCGACACCGCGGCCATCCTCGCCCACCGGCTGCTGGGCATCGACGTCGCGCGGACCTGGTCGCCGGCGACCGAGGCGATCGTCATGGAGCTGCGCCTACCGCGCGTGCTGACGGCGATGGTCGTGGGCACCGGCCTGGCCGTGGCCGGCGCCACGTTCCAGGGCCTATTGCGCAACCCGCTGGCCGATCCGTACGTGCTCGGGACCGCGTCGGGCGCGGCCCTCGGGGCGGCGATCGCGGTGCTGCTGCCGGTGCGCATCGTGGTCCTCCAGTTCGGGCTGCTCCACGGCCTGGCGTTCGCCGGGGCCCTGCTGGCCGTGTACACCGTGTACCGGCTGTCGCAGACGGGCGGTCTTGCGCCACTGACCAGCCTGTTGCTGACCGGGTATGCCGTCGGGTCCCTGCTGGCTGCCGGGCTGGCGATGGCCATGTACCTGTCGGGCAGCGCGCTCGGCCAGATCTTCTCCTACCTGCTGGGCGGGTTCGACAGCGCGTCCTGGGGTCGGCTCGCCGGCGCGGCCCCGCTGATCATCGCGGGGTCCATCGCCATCGCCCTGCGCTCCCGTTCGATCGATGGCCTGCTCCTTGGTGAGGAGACGGCCGCCCACCTCGGCATCGAGGTCCGGCGCGAGCGGGCGATCCTGCTCGGCCTCGGCTCGCTGATCACCGCGGCGGCCGTGGCGGTGAGCGGCCTGATCGGGTTCGTCGGGCTCGTGGTGCCCCACGTCGTTCGATTGCTGGTGGGTCCCTCCGCCCGGCTCGTCCTGCCCCTCTCGGCGATCGGTGGTGCGGTGCTCCTCGTGTTCGCCGACCTGGCCGCCCGGATGCTCGGCGAGATCCCGGTCGGCGTGGTGACCGCCGTCATCGGCGCCCCGTTCTTCCTCGCGCTGCTCCGTCGCGTTCGCGCCGGCTACGAGCTGTGACCGGCGCGGCGATCGCGCTGCGCGGGGTGCGCGTCCGCTATCGCGACCGCGTCGCGCTCGACGCGATCGATCTCGACGTGGCGGCGGGCGAGCGCGTCGCGCTCATCGGCGGCAACGGTGCCGGCAAGTCGACGCTGCTGCGGGTCGTCGCCGGCACGCTCACGCCCGAGGTCGGACAGGTCGAGCTGCTCGGACGGCCGATCGAGACGCTCGACCGGATGGCCATCGCCCGACGGCTCGGGGTCGTGCCCCAGGCGGCCGCGCTGCCGTTCGCCACGCGGGTGGAGGAGCTGGTGGCGCTCGGCCGGATCCCGCATGAGGACCCGTTCCGCGGACCTCGGCCGACCGATCGGGCGGCCGTCGAGGCGGCCATCGAGCGGGTCGGCGTCGGCCCCCTCGTCGGTCGCGACGCGCGAGAACTGTCGCTCGGCGAGCGGCAGCTCGTGCTGATCGCGATGGCGCTCGCCCAGGACACGCCGATCCTGCTGCTCGACGAGCCGACCGTGCACCTCGACCTGCGTCACCAGGTCGCGGCGATGGACCTGCTGGTCGACCTCAACGAGGGTGATGGCACGACGGTCATCGCCGTCCTCCACGACCTGGGACTGGCGGCGCACTTCTTCCCGCGCCTGGTCCTCCTCGATCACGGTCGCGTCATCGCCGATGGGTCGCCGTCCGAGGTCCTCAGCCCGCAGCGGATCGCGGCGGTCTTCGGGGTCGATCCCGCCCTCGTCCGCCTGGCATTGTGAGCCGCCGCCGGGGTCCCGTGCTACCCTCGCCGACGTGACGCGCCCCCGATCGGGTGCCGCGGGAGCCCTTGGCCCCGCGCGACGCCGATCCCTGCTGCCGCTCCTCCCGTTGCTGGCCCTCGTCGTGATGGGCTGCATCGGCGCGGGCCAGGTGACGCCGTCGGCCGTCGCTCCGAGCAGCGTGCCGAGCTCCGCCGCGTCCCCGTCCGGCTCCGGCGGTCCGGTCGTCCCGTCCGACACGCCGACGCCCCCGGCGTCCAGCCCGGTCGAGCCGTCCGCGACCCCAAGCCAGTCTCCGAGCGCCTCCCTGGACGAGAGCCCGACCGGGTCGGGCAGCGTCGGGTCGGCCGACCTGTGTGCCGGCAACGATGACAACCGCGACTTCTACCGCTCGGTCGCCGCCGACGTCGACTGGCCGGTGTATTGCCCGATCCTGCCGACCGGATGGTTCGTCACCGCCGGCACCTACCGGCTGGCCGGTGGCGGCTGGATGGAGATCGCCTACCGTGGTCCGGGCGGCGCCCGGCTGGAACTCCACCAGGGCGCGTTCTGCCAGGCGGCTGCGGGCTGCGTGCCGGCCGGCTCGGATGCCGGCAGTGCGCCGTTCGGCGACCTGACCGGTACGCTGGTGACCGGCGATGACGGCTCCTACTCGGTGGTCGTCGACCGCGGCGCGGATCGAAGCTGGCTGGCCGTCGGGACCGGCATCGACGTCGACCCATTCCGTTCGATCGTGGCCTCGCTCAACCACATCGAGGACTGACCCGGACCGTCGGCGGCGCGTTCAACCCAGGGCGGCCTCGGCGAGGACGGCGATGGCATCGACCGTGCGTCCGAGATCGCCGCCGCCGCCGGTCATCACCGCCGTCGCCCCGAAGCCGACCACGGGCGCCCCACTGCGCGCGATGCGGCGGACGGTCTCGGCCGCCGTGTCGAGCGACAGCCCGCCGGGCTCCGGCATGGCGAGCGCCCAGCCGCCGGCCGCGTCGAGCGCATCGAGGTCGAAGGCGACGTACCACGCGTCGATGCGACCGGCCACCACGCCGCTCCAGGCGCTGACGGCAACCTGACCCGCCGGATCGGCCAGCGACGCCGCGCCGAAGACGGCGACGCCGCTGGTGGCGAGGAGGCGCGACTCGGTCTCGTCGAGGACCTGCGCGCCGAACAGTCCCGCGTCGGCCGACCGGACGCTCGGGCCGTCGACGGCCGCCACGAGGTCGGGGTCGCCCCGGCCGCAGGCCATCGCGAACGGCATGCCCCAGACGTTGCCGGAGGGCGTGCTGTCGGGCGTGTTGAAGTCACCGTGGGCGTCGAACCAGGCGAGGCCGAGCCGCGACCCTGGCCGCGCCCGGCGGAGGCCGGCCATGGCGCCCGCGTGGGTCGTGCAGTCCCCACCGAGCACGAGCAGTCGCGCCGGTCCAGTCGCGATCGGCCGGCCGCCATCGGTCCCGCGGAGGCTCGTCGCGACATGGTCGGCCAGGCGCGGGAGATAGGCTGTCAGCAGGGCGCGGTTCTTCGCCCTCGGATCCGGGTCCGGCGCCCAGCCGATCTCGTTGCGAGCGTCGCCCCGGTCCCGCCAGTCGATGCCGTCGAGGCCCGGGCGCGCCGCCAGGCGACCCAACAACCCGGCCCGCCGAAGCTCGGCCGGCGTCCGCTCCATGCCGCCAAAATGACCGCCGAGGGCCGTCGGCGAGCCCACGACGACCACGGGTCGGTCATCCATGTCCGGAGGATAGCCGTCGTGGCGGGGCATCACCGGATGCGCCAGGGCGGCATCATGGACGGCGATGCGGATCGCTGACTTCGCCCTCGAACGCTTCTTCGCCCGCTGGGAGTTCGCGGTCGAGCATCTGCTGTGCGCCTCCGACGTACAGGGCTTTTCGATGCGCGATCTGCTCGAGCTGGCCGATGACGAGGCGAGAGCCGACTGGGAGGCGCTGACCCTCGGCTACACCGAGTCGACCGGGCACCCGGCCCTGCGCCGCGAGATCGCCGGACTGTACGACGGGCTGGAGCCCGATGACGTGCTCGTGTTCGCCGGTGCCGAGGAGGGCATCTTCTGCCTCGTCAACGTGCTGCTCGGAGCGGGCGACCACGCGATCGTGACGTGGCCCGGCTACCAGAGCCTGTACGAGGTCGCCCGGGCGACCGGCGCCGAGGTGACCCTGCACGAGCTGCGCGAGGACGCCCGCTGGGCGATCGACGTGGACCGCCTGCGGACGGAGGTCCGGCCCACCACCAAGCTCATCGTGGTCAACGCCCCGCACAACCCGACCGGGATGCTGCCCGATCGGGCGACGTTCGACGCCGTGGTGGCCGTCGCCGAGGAGGCCGGCGCCGTGCTCCTGCTCGACGAGGTGTATCGCTATCTCGAGTTCGACCCGCGCGATCGATTGCCCGCCGGCGCCGACGCCGCCGCCCGCGGCGTGTCGCTCGGGGTCATGTCGAAGTCGTTCGCGATGGCCGGCCTGCGCATCGGCTGGCTGGCGACGCGCGACCGCGACCTGCTCGACCGCTGCGCGCGGTTCAAGGACTACACGACGATCTGCTCGGCGGCGCCGTCGGAGATCCTGGCGCTCATCGGGTTGCGCGCGCGCGACACCGTGCTGGCGCGCTCGAACGCGATCGTCGCGGCCAACCTCGAACGGCTCGATGCCTTCTTCGACGCGTGGAGCGATCGCTTCGCGTGGGTCCGTCCGCGCGGGGGCTCGGTCGGGTTCCCGCGGCTGACCGTGCCGGGCGTGTCGATCGACGCCTGGGCGGCGGGCCTGGTCGAGGCCGAGGGCGTGCTGTTGCTGCCCGGCTCGCAGTTCGGCTACGGCGGTAACCACTTCCGACTGGGGTTCGGCCGGACGGACCTGCCCGAGGCGCTGGCCCGGCTGGAGCGCTACGCGGAGGGGACCCTGCGCTGACCCGGACCCGGCGCTGACCGGACCGGGCGGGCACCTATACTCGGCACCCCGTCCGGACCTTCGCCGTCGGCCGCCAGGGAGTCACCGACCGCCCCGATGTCGTCGCTCGTCGCCATGATCACGGTGAGCCTCCGTCGCTCCCGGGCCGCCTGGCCGATCGTGGCGGCCGCGGGGCTCATCTGCCTGCTCGCCACGACCCTGCTGGCGGCTGCCCCGATGTACGCCAGTGCCGTGTCGATCGCCGGCCTCCACCGGGTGGTCGCCGATGCGCCGGTCGCCGACGCGAACATCTCGGTCGCCTATCGGGTCGCCCCCGCGTCCGCCGATGCGTTCGGCGCGACCGTCGAGGCCGAGCTCGGGCGTGCCCTCGGCGGGGTCGGCGGCACGATCGCCCGGTTCGGCCGGTCCGACAGCTTCGACCTGCCCGGACAGCCCGCCGGACCCCTGACCGATCTGGTGGACGTCGCCTTCGCCGAGGGCATCGAGGACCACGCCAGCCTGGTCGACGGGGCGTGGCCGCTCGATGCGCCCGATGCTGCCGCCGGTGGGCCCGGGCCGGTCCCGGTGGCCGTGTCCGAGCAGGCCGCGGGGCCACTCTCGCTGTCGGTCGGCGACGAGCTCCGCCTGGCGAGCCGGATCGAGCCGTCGTTCGTGGTCCCGGTCCGGATCGTCGGCGTGTTCCGGATGCGCGATGCCGCCGACCCGTACTGGTGGGGCGATCAGCAGGTGCTCGACGGGGTCGCGACGAGCGAGCGCTACGCCACCCACGGGCCGTTCTTCACGACCCGTGCCAACGTGCTGGCCCGAGCGACGGTCAACCGCACGCTCCTCACCTGGCACGCGGTCCCCGATGTCGGGGCGCTTCCGCTCGACGGGACCGGCGACCTTGCCCGCCGGGTCGAGGCGATCAAGCCACGCATCGAAGCGGCGGCCGGGGTGTCGGGCGTGACCGTCGCGACCGGCCTGCCCGCCATCCTGGCTCGAGCTGACCGGGCGCTGCTGGTGAGTCGGACCGGCGTCCTCATCCTGACCCTGCAATTCGTGGTCCTCGCCGCCTATGCCGTGCTGCTGAGCGCCGCGCTGCTGGTGGAGCACCGCCGGGTCGACACCGCCATGCTCCGCTCCCGCGGGGCCGGTCCGGCACGCATCGGGGTACTGGCACTGATCGAGGGACTGCTGCTGACCGTGCCGGCGGCGCTGGCCGGCCCGTTGGTCGCGGCGGTCGCGCTGCGCGCCTTCAACGTGGCCGGCCCACTGGCCGACATCGGCCTGCCGATCGCGCCCGTCGCCTCGGCCGATGCCTTCGCGGCGGCGGCGCTCGCAGCGGCCGCTTGCCTCGTGGCCCTGCTGGTACCGGCCCTGCCGCGGGTCCGCTCGTTCAGCGCGGTCCATGGCAGCCTGTCGCGCGCCAAGACGACGTCGATCGGCAATCGACTCGGCTTCGACATCGCGTTGCTCGCGCTGGCCGGCCTCGGCCTGTGGCAGCTGCGCCACTACGGCGCGCCGCTCACCCGTTCGGTCCAGGGCTCCCTCGGGATCGATCCGCTGCTCGTGGCGACGCCGGCCATCGGCTTCCTCGCGGGCGCGATCGTCGCCCTTCGCATCGTGCCGCTGCTAGCCGGCATCATCGAGCGCATCACCGCCCGCGGCCGGGGACTGGTCTCCTCGCTCGGGGCGCGCCAGCTCGCGCGACGGCCGCTGCGCTACACGCGCGCCGCGCTGCTGCTCATGCTGGCCGTGTCGATGGGCGTCTTCGCCATCACCTACACCGGCACCTGGACGAATTCGCAGCGCGACCAGGCGACGTACCAGGTCGGCGCCGACGCGCGGGTCATCCCGGGTCGACAGGTCACCAGCGCCCCGCGCTGGACACTCGAGCGGACCTACGCGGCGATGCCCGGGGTCAGCGGCCACACGCCGGTCGATCGGGAGTCGATGTCCGTCGCCGGTGCCGACCGCAGCGGCCAGGTCGTCGGCCTCGATGCGGCCCGGGCTGCCGATATCGTCCGGGTCCGGGCCGACCTGGCGCCGGCACCGCTCTCGGAGCTGTTGGCGCCGCTGGCCGCGGGGCGGCCGGCGCCCGACCTGCTGGTGCTGCCGGGCCAGCCACAGCGCCTGCGGCTCGACCTGTCGCTGGCGATCGCCGCCCTCGTCCGACCCGGCGTCGATCCGGTGACCGGCGACGCGGTCGCCGCGCCGGTCGACCCGGCGACCGTCGCCGGTCGACCCGGCCTCGAGACCGCGGTCGTGGTCCGCGATGCCGGCGGCGGGCTGTACCGCTTCGGCGGCGACATCGCGACGATCGGCGGGCGTCAGCGCGTGGAGCTGCCGCTCGGGGCCACGGTCGGCGGCGGGACGGCGGCGCCGGCGGCATCGTTCGCCTACCCACTCGCGGTCGTGGCCGTGGAAGTCACGGTCAGACTCCCGGGCGATCTCGAGGCGACCGACGCGACGCTGTCGATCGACCGCCTCGCGGCCGCCGGGGCAGATGGCGCCTTCACCGAGGTGCCGATGGGCGTCCCGCGTGGCTGGCGCGTCCGCGGATCGGTGTACGGCCTGCCCCCGGCCCCGGTCGACGCCGGCCTGACCGGCGATACGCTGTCGGTCGCGACGGGCGTCGCGGGGCTCGACACCATCCGCGGCGTCGATGCCTTCGGGCGCGGCACGCGCCTGTCGTTCGTGGCGGCCGACATCGTCGACGCGGCCGACGGCCCCGCGCCGGCCATCGCCAGCACGGCCTTCCTCGCCGCCACCGCCCGGGCGGTCGGCGATGATGCGACCGTGTCGATCGGCGGCACCAGCCGGACCGTCCGCATCGTCGGCGCCGTGCGCGCGTTCCCGACCGTCGAGGCGGCGTCGCCGGCCATCGTGATGGACCTGCCGACGCTGGCCCTGCTGCGGTTCGATGCGAGCGCGGCGGTTGACCCGGCCGACGAATGGTGGATCGCCATGGATGGCCAGGACGTCGACGCGACGGTCGCGCGGCTGCGCGATCCGGCGATCGGCAGTGCCGAGGTCGTCAGCGTGGCCGATCGGACCCGCGCGCTCGCCGCCGATCCGGTCGCTCTCGGGGTCATCGGCGTGCTCGGGATCGGCGTCGCGGCCGCCGCGTTGTTCGCCATCGTCGGGTTTGTCGCCAGCGCCGCCGTCGCCGCTCGCGAACGGGTGACCGAGTTCGCGCTGCTGCGTGCCCTCGGACTGTCGTCCGGGCAGTTGTCCGGCTGGCTGTCGCTCGAGAACGCCGCACTCGCGCTCATCAGCCTGGCCGCGGGCACCGCGCTCGGGCTGCTCGTCGCGTGGGTGGCGCTGCCGTTCGTGACCGTCACCCAGGACGCGGTGGCCCCGTTCCCGCCGGTCGAGGTCGCCGTGCCGTGGCCGACGATCGGCGCGCTCGTGGCGGTGGCCCTGGTCGCCCTGGGCCTCGCCGTGGTCGGCCTGGCGTGGTTGCTCCGCCGCGTCGGCCTGGCGTCCGCGCTGCGCTCGGGCGAGGACTGAACCATGCGACTGTTGGATGGGGTCGTCGCGCTGCTCCGACGCCGGCGCGCGGAGCGGGGCGTGATCGCCTTGCTGTTCCTGCTGGTGGCGGTCACCAGCCTCGTGGTCGCGGCCAGCCCACGACTGTTCGGGCGGGTCGCCGACGACGGGCTGCGCTACGCGGTCGCGCGCTCGACTGCAGCCCAGCGCAATATCGAGTTCAGCTCGGTCGCCAGGGGCGTGTCCCCTACGGGCGATCCCATCGACCGCGTCGAGGACCGCGGCGAACGGCTCGCCGACCAGCTCGGCCCGGCGATCGCCGACCTCGTCGAGCAGCGCCACGAGGTCATCGACACGACGCGGTTCCGGCTCACCGAGCCGCCGGCCTACCCGTCGTTCCTGACGCTGCGAACGCAGGACGGCGTGGACGATCAGATCGACATCGTCGATGGACGCCGGCCCGGGCGGCTGCCCCTGCCGACCGTCGAAGGCACGCCTCGATTTGAGATCGTCCTTGCCGCACCCACCGCGGCCGAGATGGGGGTCCGTGTCGGCGACGTCCTGCCCGCGGCCGTGGACCCGGCCGACGCGATGCTCCGCAATGTCTTTCCGCGGCCCGTCGCGCCGGTCGAGCTGGCGCTTGTCGGCCTGTTCACGGCGCGTGACCCCGCAGCCGAGTTCTGGTTCGACGACACGGTCGCCCTGCGGCCGACGATCGGTGGTACCGACGACGCGCCGATCGCGTTCGGGACCGCCCTGTTCGCGCCCGGGGCATTCGCCGACATCGGCACGCTCGGGCTGCCGAACCGCTATCGCTGGCGCTTCCACATCGACGCCGGGCGGCTCGACGCCGGTCGATTGGACGCCGCCGAGCGCGACCTGCGCCGACTCGCGACGACGTTCGCTCGAACCGGCACGAGCGGCGACGCGATCGTGCTCCGGACCGGCCTGCTCGACCTGATCGATCGCTACCGTACCGAGCGGGCGGTGACCGAGGCGACCCTGTCGGTGGCGGCGATCGGGCCGCTCGTCGTGGCGGCCGGTGCGCTGGGCCTGGTCGGGATCTCGATCGTCCGCCGTCGTCGAGCGGCCCTCGTCCTCGCCCGGAGTCGTGGCGCGTCCGCGGCCCAGGTCCTGGCCGCGCAGGCCTCGGAGGGGCTGCTCGTGGCCGTGCCCGCGGCCCTCGTCGGCCTGGCCGTCGCCACGCTGGCGGTCCCGGCGCGTCCCGTCATGCTGTCGCCGATCGGGGCGGCCCTCGTCGCGCTGACCGTGACCGGGTTGTTGATCGGGGCGACCTGGCCGCTGGCTCGCCGAGCACGGCGCGACCTCGAGCGGCCCGATGTCCCGGGGCGCGGCAGCTCGCCGCGCCGGCTGGTGGTCGAGGCGACCGTCGTCGGGGTCGCCCTGGGGGCCGTCTGGCTGCTCCGCGAACGCGGCGTCGGCACCCGCGCCAGCGGCGGAGGCCCGCCGGGCTTCGACCCATTCCTGGCCGCCGCGCCGGTCCTGCTCGGACTGGCCGTCGCGCTGCTGGCGATCCGTTGCTACCCGTGGCCCGTCCGGGCCGTCGGCTGGCTCAGCGCTCGGCGACGTGACCTGGTCCCGGTCCTCGGCCTGCGCAGCATCGGGCGCAACCCGACGGCAGCCTACCTGCCGCTGCTGGTGCTCACCATCACGGTGGCCATCGGGGTCTTCTCGTCGGTCATCGCGGTCACCATCGATCGCGGCCAGGTGGCGGCCGCGTGGCAGGAGGTCGGGGCGGACTACCGGATCGGCGGTCCGAACGGCGGCCCGATCGACGCCTCGGTCGACCCGCGCCCGATCGCGGGCGTGGCCGCGGCCGTGCCCGTCCTCGTCGTGCCGACCGGGGCCGTGGCCGGCGAGCCGGATCGCCAACAGGGCACGACGCTGGTGGCCCTGGACCTGCTCGCCCACGGCCAGGTCATGGCCGGTTCGCCGCTCGTGCCGACCATCCCGGCGGCCGTCCTCGCGGCGCCGTCGGGCGACGGCATCGGCGGGCCCGAGGCGCCCATCCCGGTCATCGTGTCGGTCCACTTGCCGAACGGCTGGAGCCCGCTGGCGGTCGGTGAAACGTTCCAGGTCGCCGTCGGCGGCCGCCCCGTCAGCCTTCGCGTCGCGGCCTTCCTGGACGCCTTCCCGGGCGTCCGTCGCGGCACGACGTTCATCGTCGCCCCGCTCGCCTCGCTGGCGGCCTGGCTCGGCGGGCCGCCGATCCGCCCGACGGCCTGGCTCGTCCGGGGCGGCCCGGCCGCCGGACCGGCGCTCCGGGCCGCGCTGGCGGACGTCCCGACGGTCGGCTCGATCGTGTCCCGCGACGAAGTCCTCGCCGACGACCGCGCGGCGCCGCTGGTGGGCGCGGTGGGACAGGGATTCCTGGTCGCGCTCGGCGCGGCGGGCGCGTATGCCGGCCTGGCGGTCGTGGCGGTGATCGCGCTCGACGCCGGCCGCCGGGCGCGGGAGCTCGCCTTCCTGCGGACCCTGGGGCTGGCCGATCGGCAGGCGGTCGGGCTGACGGTCGTCGAGCACGCGCCGCCGGCCCTGCTGTCGCTGGTCATCGGCCTCGGGCTCGGGCTGGTCGTGGCATGGTTGCTGGTACCGGGTCTCGGTCTCGATGCGTTCATCGGCCCCGACGCCCCCGTCGTCCTGTCGGTCGACTGGGGATCGGTGGGGCTGGTCGTCGTGGCGGTCCTCGCCGTCGTCGTCGGCATGGTCGTCGCGAGTTCCTGGCTGGCGCGACGACTGGACCCCAGCCAGGCGCTGCGCATCGGTGACCGATGAACCCGCAGGAGGGGCCCATGATCGAAGACCTGCCCGAGATCGTCGACCTGCCGAGCGCGGAGCGACGGGCCCGCCAGCCCCGTCCGCGCTACGGCGAACGGGCGCTCATCGTGTGCGACAACCTGGTCAAGATCTACAAGGTCGCCGACCTCGAGGTCGTCGCCCTGCAGGGCCTCGACCTGCTGGTCGAGTCGGGCGAGTTCATCGCCATGGTCGGCGCCTCCGGATCGGGCAAGAGCACGCTGCTCAACGTTCTCGGCGGACTGGACGTGCCGTCCGCCGGCCGCGCCACGGTGGCGGGACATCAACTGGCGGAGCTCGGTCCACGGGAGCAGACACGCTACCTGCGCCAGGTCATCGGCTTCGTCTGGCAGCAGACCGAGCGCAACCTGCTGCCGTACCTGACCGCGCTCGAGAACGTGACCCTGCCGATGGCGTTCGACGGCGTCGCCAGCGCCGAGCGCGACGCGCGCGGTCGGGAATTGCTGCGACAGGTCGGCCTGGCGGACCGGGCCGACCACCGGCCGGGCCAGCTGTCGGGCGGGGAGCAGCAACGGGTCGCCATCGCCGTCGCCCTCGCCAACGAACCGCAGGTGCTGCTGGCCGATGAGCCGACCGGCGAGCTGGACTCGTCGACCGCCGCCGACATCTTCGAGCTGTTGCGACGGCTGAACCGCGAGATGGGCGTGACCATCGTCGTCGCCACCCACGATCCACTGGTCAGCGGCCAGGTCAGTCGGACGGTGGCCATCCGGGACGGCCGGGTGAGCAGCGAGGTCCTCCGGCGGCGGCACGGGACCGAGGAGGACGGCCACCACGTCGAGACCGAGTACGCCGTGCTCGACCGGGTCGGCCGCCTGCAGCTGCCGCGCGCCCACGTCGAGGCACTCGGGCTCGAGCGGCGGGTGCGGCTCGACCTCGAGGACGACCACATCGCGGTCTGGCCCGACCGAGCGGGCGTACCCGGGTCGGCCGGCGCGGCGACGGCCAAAGTACCGCCGCGTCCCGAGGCGACGGCCGACGATGCGGCCGAGGACCCCGGGTCCGCCGGCGAGCGTGGTGGCCGATGACCGACCGACACCCACCCCGCGACGGGCTGGCGATGGTGGAGACCCGCGGCCTGGGCCGTGACTTCACGACGGGCTCGGTGGTGGTCCACGCCCTGCGCGATGTCGACCTGCGCGTCGAGCGCGGCGAGCTGGTCGCCGTCCGGGGACGCTCCGGATCGGGCAAGACGACGCTCCTGTCGCTGATCGGCGGCCTCGACCGGCCGACCGCGGGCGAGGTCCGGATCGACGGCCAACCGGTCGGGGAGCTGGGCGCGGCCGGGCTGGTCGAGCTGCGGCGGCGCAAGATCGGCTTCATCTTCCAGGCGTTCGGGCTGCTGGCCATCCTGTCGGCGGCCGAGAACGTCGAGGTGCCGTTGCGCCTCGTACGCGCGGACCCGGCGGCCCGCGAGGAACGGGTCGCCACGCTGCTCGAGCTGGTCGGGCTCGGCGAGCGGGCTCGCCACCGACCGCACGAGCTGTCGGGCGGTGAGCAGCAGCGGGTGGCCATCGCCCGGGCGCTCGCCAATCGACCGGACCTGCTCCTGGCGGACGAGCCGACGGGTCAGCTCGACTCGGCCACCGGACGCTCGATCATGACCCTGCTGCGCGCCGTCGTGCGCAGCGAGGGCGTGACCGCGGTCATCGCCACGCACGATCCGATGCTCATCGATCTGGCTGACCGGGTCGTCGAGATCCGCGATGGGCGGATCGTCGATGGGGCCGCCTGACGCAGCCAGCCACTTGGGTCGGGTCAGCCGGCGGCGGCCGCCGGCACCCGCGCCAGGGACCGAGCCAGCGCAGCGAACCAGGTCCGCCAGGACCAGGCGATCCCGACCGGCACGTGGGCCGCTCGCCGGGCGATCGGTTCGCCCCCGGCCAGGGCCGCATCGGTCGGTGGCTCGGCGATCGACAGCGGCCGCATGGCCGCCACGCGCCGCGCCGCCGCCTCGGTCGAGGCGGGCCGGGATCGGCCGTGCCAGCCGAGGGCCCGCCGGGGGATGAGCCGGATCGTCTGGGAGTAGATCCGCGCGAACTGGGCGGGGGTCAGGCCGAGCGCCGCGATCCGCTCGCCGTATTTGGCGGAGAACGCCGCAGGGAGTCGGCTGCCATCACGGGTGGCACCGGCGTCGCCCGTGCCCGGCTCCAGCTCGGCCACCGCCTCGACGAGACCGACATCGAAGTCGTCCTCGGCATCACCGAGAGCCAGCATCGCCCGCGGGTTCGCACGCAGGTTGCGAACCTTGTGCGCGCCGGGCTTGGAGCGGATCACGATCGAGGATCCATCCCAAGCGAACCACGTCGGGACGAGATGCGGCGCCCCGTCGGCCGAGGTCGTGGACAGCCAGACGACCGGCTCCGTCTCCAGGAACCGTTCGATGCGGGCCGCGGCGAGGCTGGTGCGATCCATCGCCGGTCAGGATGCCGCTCACCCGGCTCGGTGACCGCCGACGCGGGTCATCGATCGGGCATGGACATCCGTCGACGGTTCGCGGGCGGCGCGCCGGGGCGACCGCCGGCCGCGTGTCAGCGGCCCTTGTCGCCGCCGAGCATGCCGCCCAGTCCGCCGAGCAGATCGTCGAGGCCGGCGCCGCCGCCCCCGGCACCGCCCGCGCCGCCACCCATCAGCCCGCCCAGCAGACCGCCGAGATCACCGAGACCGCCGCTGCCGACCGCGTTGTCGAGGCCGCCCTCGGGGGTCGTCCCCTTGGGCGTCAGCATGCTGATGATCTGGGGCAGGAACGCTGCGAGCATCGGCAGGAGCGACATGATGTCGATGCCGGAACCGGCCGCCATCTGCTTGACCGTGTCCGGGCCGAGTGCCTCGCCGAGCCGTTGCGGGTCGACCGGCTTGTTGTCGCCGTTGGCGACCCACGAATCGACCTCGTCGCCGAGGCCGGCTTCGCGGAGCTTGCCGATG
>DASSII010000034.1:0-31667 GCA_035692005.1 Candidatus Limnocylindrales bacterium
GTACGTCCTCGACCATCCGCGACTCGTCCGTGGCCGGACCGTCGTCGACATCGGCTGTGGCGGCGGCATCGTGGCCATCGCCGCCGCGCTGCGCGGCGCCACGCGCGTCACCGCCGTGGACATCGAGCCGTTCGCGATCGACGCGACCGGCCTGAATGCGGCCGCCAACGGCGTGGCGCTCGACCTTCTCGAAGCGGACCCGATCGGAACCGACGATGGCTGGGACGTCGTGCTGGTCGGCGACCTGTGGTACGAGGCCGAGCTCGCGGGGCGGATGGCACCGTGGCTCCGCTCCCTGGCCCGCCGCGGCGCAACGGTCGTCACCGGCGATCTCGGGCGCGCCCATCTGCCGGCGGACGGGCTGGTGGAGCTGTCGCGTTCGGTCGTCGAGACGGCCGTGGATCTCGAGGATGTCACCCACAAGTCGGTGCGCGTCCTGCAGTTCGAGGGCTGATGCCTCAGGACGGACGATCGGGCCTGCTCGGCGGGCCATCGACCTCGGCGAGGCGGCGCGCCAGGAACGCCCGCTCGGGATGGCTGGCCGTCAGCCCGGATGCGCGTCGATAGGCATCGGCCGCTTCGGATCGTCGCCCGAGCCGGCGCAGCAGGTCGGCCCTGGCCGCGTGGAGGTAGGGGTACGCCTCGAGCGAGCCATCCGCGACCAACCCGTCGATCATCGCCAAGCCGACCGCCGGCCCGTCGGCCATGGCGACGGCGGCGGCCAGGTTGAGCTGCACGACGGGCGACGGATCGATGGCGACCAGGAGGCGGTACAGCGCGACGATGCGGGGCCAGTCGGTACTGCCCCACGACGACGCCTGGTCATGGACGGCCGCGATGGCAGCCTGCAACTGGTACGGACCGAGCGCCTGCGGCGACGGCCCGCGCTCGAGCAGCCCGCGTCCCTCGGCGATCCGGGCCCGGTCCCAGCGATCGCGGTCCTGGTCCTCGAGCAGGACCAGGCCGCCGTCCGGCCCGACCCGGGCGCCCCGCCGAGCGTCGTTGAGGAGCATGAGCGCCAGCAGGCCGCGCGCCTCGGGCTCGTCCGGCAGGAGTTCCACGACGAGACGAGCCAGTCGGATCGCCTCGCCGCTCAACTCCTGGCGGACCACGCTGTCGCCGGAGGTGGCCGCGTAGCCCTCGTTGTACACGAGGTACAGCACCCTGAGCACCCCGTCGACCCGCTCGGGCAGCAGCGCCCGTGGCGGGATGCGATACGGGATGGCCGCGTCCCGGATCTTGCGCTTCGCTCGGACGAGGCGTTGGGCCAGGGTCGATTCCGGCACGAGGAAGGCGCGGGCGATCTCCGGAGTCGTCAAGCCACCGAGCGTACGCAGCGTCAGCGCGACCCGCGCATCGAGCGCGAGCGCGGGGTGGCAGCACGTGAAGATCAGGCGCAGTCGGTCGTCGGTGATGGGCATGTCGTCGTCCGTCGCACCGTGCCCGTCGTCGAGCGTCGTCAGCTCCGCCTCGATCGCCGCCTCGCGGCCGAGCGCCTCGGTCTTGTCGCGGAGTCGGCGGCGACGGCGGAGGCGGTCGATCGCACGGTTGCGCGCGGTCGTCGTGATCCACGCCCCGGGGTTGGCCGGGATGCCACGCTGCGGCCACGTCTCGAGCGCAGAGATGAACGCGTCCTGGACGGCCTCCTCGGCCAGGTCGAAGTCGCGAAGGACACGGATGAGGGCGGCCACCGCCCGTCCCTGTTCCTCGCGGAAGACGCGGTCGATGACCTCCCGAGTGGCGGCGTGCGGCGGCGTCAGCTCGCGGATGCCGCGTCCATCGCCTGGCCAGCCGACTGCGCCGAGAAGTCCCACACCGGACGCACCTCGATCGAGGCCCCGTAGCGGAGACCCGGGCACTGGCCGGCGAGTTCCAGGGCGTCGTCCAGATCCTTGGCCTCGATGAGGTAGAAGCCGCCGAGTCCTTCCTTGGTCTCAGCGAACGGCCCGTCGGTGGTGATCGTCTTGCCGCCCTGCGCGCGGAGGGTGGTCGCGGTCGTCACTGGCTGGAGCGCGTCGCCGCCGAGGAATGCGCCGCGGTCGTGGAGCATCTGCCCGTAGGCGTTGTAGGCCTCCATCGATGCGGCGGCCTCGCCGGGGTCCGGCGGCGTGGGCGACGGATTCGCGCTGTCGGCGTCGTAGATGAGGATGACGTAGCGCATCGAGCGGCCTCCTGCTCCGGCGGTCGTGATGACGGCCATGGCCGTCGCCGCCTCATGTTCACGACGAATGGCCTCGTTCCGAATCGACAGCTCCGGGCGGCGATGCTACTCCCGCGGCGCGTCCCGTCGTACCCTGTCGCGCATGGCCTCCCCCAAGGAGATCCTCGAGATCGGCGGCCGCGAGATCGCGATCTCGAACCCGCAGAAGGTGTATTTCCCGGACGCGGGCTACACCAAGCTCGATGTCGTCCACTACTACCTGTCGGTCGCGGACGGTGCGCTGACGGGCATCCGCGGCCGGCCGATGGCCCTCAAGCGCTTCGTCGACGGGATCGCCAAGGAACCGTTCTTCCAGAAGCGCGCCCCGGACAACACGCCCGACTGGATCCGCACGGCGGAGCTGACGTTCCCATCCGGTCGCACGGCCGACGAGATCGTCGTCGATGAGGCCGCGGCGCTGGCGTGGATCGTGAACCTCGGCTGCATCGACCTCAACCCGCACCCGGTGCGCGCCGACGACCTCGACCATCCCGACGAGCTCCGGGTGGATCTCGACCCGGTCCCGGGTGTGCCGTGGTCGCAGATCCGTGATGTCGCGATGGTCTGCAAGGAGGCCCTCGAGGCGGTCGGACTGGTGGGCTGGCCGAAGACATCTGGCTCGCGTGGGATCCACATCAACGTCCGCATCGCGCGCGACTGGACCTACCCCGAGGTCCGACGGGCGGCCCTGGCGCTGGCCCGCGACGTGGAACGGCGCGCCCCCGAAGCGGCAACCTCGAAGTGGTGGAAGGAGGAACGCCACGGCGTCTTCCTCGACTACAACCAGAACGCCAAGGATCGGACGGTCGCGTCGGCGTATTCCATCCGGCCGCTGCCGGATGCGCGGGTCTCGACGCCGTTGACCTGGGACGAGGTGCCGACCGTCGAGGCCGAGGCGTTCACGATCGAGACCGTGCCCCAGCGCTACGCCACGATGGGCGATCCCGGCTCGGGCATCGACGACGCGGTCGGGTCGCTGGCGGCGCTCCTCGAGCTGTCGCGCCGACACGAGACCGAGGGCGAGGGTGACGCGCCGTGGCCGCCGAACTACGCCAAGCAGGCCGGGGAACCGCCGCGCGTCCAGCCGTCGCGCAAGCGGCGGCCCGATTCCGAGTACGAGCCCGGTCGCGGAGCGGCGGGCGGGCCGCCGCCGGAGGTGGCCGCCGAGCGGGCGGCGGCGGTCGCCGCCGGGGACCCGAACGCCGGACTCCCGACCGACTGGGAAGGCTCGCGCCCGACGCCGACCGGACGGCGCAAGACGACGATCCCGGTCATCGAGATCTCGCGGGCGGCGTCCAAGGCCGAGGCCCTGGACGGCCTGGAGCGCTGGAAGCGGCGTCACCCCTCCCCGGCCGCCGCACTGGAAGCGGCCGATGTCCTCGTCGACGGGATGCGCGGCCGCTCGTCGCTCTGGTATCGCGTCCGGGTCAACCTCACCCACGTCCCGGAGGCCGATCGCCCGCCACAGGAACCGCTCGATCCAGACTACGACCCATGGGCCGGCTACGAGTGGCCTGATCGGGCTGGCCAACTCGAGCGGGCGCCACGGAAGACGCCCAAGGCGGACAGATGACGCTGCTGGCGATCGACCGCGTCCAGCTCGGCATGCCGGCCGACGGCGAAACCGCCGCGCGGCGTTCTACATCGGCGTCCTCGGTATGGCGGAGATCACCAAGCCGCCGCAGCTCGCGGGACGCGGCGGGGTCTGGTTCGACCGGCGGCGTCGCGGTGCACCTCAGCGTGGACCACGACTTCCGGCCCGCGGCCCGGGCCCATCCGGCGTTCGTCGTCGACGATCTGCCCGCGTTGCCTGCCCGATCGGCGAGGCCGGCATCGACATCACCGCGGACGACAGCGCCTCCCCGGTCGAGCGGTGCTACGTGACCGACCCGTTCGGCAACCGGATCGAGCTCGTGGCGGCGGCGGACGCGGGGTTCAGCCTGAGCTGACTGCGCTCCCCGTGCGCCGTCGGCGCTTGCGGTCGGACCCCAGCCAGCGGCGAACGACGGGCAGCCACGCCAGCCCGATCATCGACTGCGCCACGATGATCATGAGCAGCAGCCCCGGCACGGTCAGGACGAGTGCCGGTACGGCCCATTCGAACCCGTCGAAGGTCAGCGAGCCGATGTCGACGTCCACGTCGCGTCCTCCGGCAGCCGCCACCTCGACGGAGAGCCCGTCCGCCGGGTCGGGCGATCCCGCCGGATCCGGCGGCGGGCTCGCCCCACCAGCAGGTGGGCCGACGGGACCGGCAGGGCCACCGGCATCGGGGCTTCTCAACGGACTACCCGCCGAGCTCGGCGGGCCAGTGTCGCTCGGTGTCGGACGAGCAGTCGGGTCAGGGGTCGGCGCCTCTGACGGGGTCGCGATCGGGTCGACCAGGGGCGGCAGGGACGGAAGCGGCGGCAGGGTCGGCCGGGGCGTGGGCGTTGGGGTCGGCGTGGGCGTCGGCGCCGGGGTCGGCGTCGGTGGCGGTGGCGGGGTCGGGGTCGGTGGCGGGGCCGTGACTGTGATCCGCACCCGGGCCGGCAGGGAGGGCAGGACGAGCAGGCCGCCCGGGATCCGGTAGGTGAATTCGTCGTTGCCGACATAGCGGGCCGTCGAGCGATACCGATAGCCTCCGTTCGCGTCCAGCGTGAGCGTGCCGTGCGAGACGTCCGTCACGAGTTCAGCCGCCCCGGAGCCCAGCACGATCACGTCGTTGCCCAGCACCCCGGGCGGCGAGACCGTCAGGAGGACGCCGCTCGTGACGGACGCTGCATCCGGATTCGCGGTCGCGACCCCGAGAGCGTTCGCCGGTGACACGTGAATGGACATCGCGGTGGCGACGGCGACCACGAGCGAAGCGACCCACGGCCGCGTGCGGGTCACGCGACGCGACGCCCGGGGACCCACAGCGACCCGACTCCTACCCCGTCGCCCGGCAGGGGCGGCGCGTCGTCCTGTTCGATCCCGTCGATGAACGCGGTGACGAGCCGCGCCTCGAGCTGTGTCCCTGCTGCGTCCTCGAGACGCAGCAGGGCCTCCTCCACGCTGAGGGCCTTGCGGTAGGGGCGGGTCGTCGTCATCGCAGAGAAGGCGTCCGCGACGGCCAGGATCCGGCCGATGAGCGGGATGGCCTCGCCCTCGAGCCGCTCGAGGTAGCCCTCGCCATCCCATCGCTCGTGGTGGTATCGGATACCGGCGCGGACGGCGTCGAGGTCGGGCAGGTCACGCACGATCATGTTGCCCAGGGCGACGTGTTGCTTGACCACCTCGTATTCGGCGTCGGTCAGGCTGCCGGGCTTGCGCAGGATCTGGTCGGGGATGCCGATCTTGCCGACGTCGTGGAGCAGGCCGGCGACCCCGATGATCCGGACCTCGTCGGCAGTCAGGTCGAGACGCCGAGCAAGGAATGTGCCGTAGCGGGCGACGTCCTCGGAGTGACGCTTCGTATAGCGGTCCTTGGTGTCGACCGCGATGACGAGCCCTTGGAGCACGTCGAAGCTCGATCCAGCGGCCGCATCCTCGCCGTCGATCGGGTCGGCAAGACGGACCGTGTCCCCGCCGCTGGCCTTGGCCTCCTCGAGGACGCCGACCGCGACCGCGAGCAGCCCGGTCACCGAGGTGGCGTGCTCCGGATACGTCGCGATCCCGACGCTCACGGTCACGGGCAGGCGCTCGGTCTCGGCGAAGCGAAGGCTCAGGTCGACGAGGGCTGTCCGAAGGCGATCCACGACGGGCTCGAGATCGGCGACCGTCGATGGCCCGGCGATCAACAGGAACTCATCCGGGCCGTAGCGACCGAGGTCGATGCCGGGGAGGACGAAGTCGTCGAGGAGACCGGCCACCGCCAGCAACGCCTCGTCGCCCGCGGGATGCCCATGGTTGTCGTTCAGCAACCGAAAATTGTCGATGTCGAGGAGGGCGATCCCGAGCGGCCGGCCCGACGCGCGCGCTCCTTCCATCTCGACCGCCAGGAGGTCGACGAGGGCGCCGTGGTTGAGCAGGCCGGTCAATGGGTCGCGCCGGGTCGACTCCAGCAACGCGAGCGTCTGCCGGGACAACCGCGCCTGGGTCGAGCGGAAGATGACGAACAGGAGCGCCGCGGCGACGAGGGCGGCACTCAGCGTGACCAGGACGATCTCGCGCTGCATGGCGTCAAGTCGGGCCACGATCGGAGCCGCGTCACGCCAGACGCCGACGATCCCGAGAACCGTCCGGTCGACCGTCAGGGGCAGGAACTCGCGCAGGACGGTCGTCGACCCGAGCGATCCGGGTCCGGCGCCCGCCTCGGCCGCGGGGCCGATGGCGGCCGTCGGCGTGCCGCCCGCGGCCAGGGCGGATCCACCCGTCGTCGGTCCCGCGATCCCGTACAAGCCTGGCTCGCTGGCCGCCACGATCGTCCCGTTAGGTCGACGCACCTCCAGTCGCAGGATCTGGCCCGCTCCGGTCAGGGCGACAAGCCGGCTCTCAAGTCGCCCCAGGTCGGCGGCCGTCATTCGTCGCTCGGCGGCCAGATCGGACGGGCGGAGCTCCGTGCTCACGAAGGCCCGGATGGTCGCCGCATCGCTGTTGACGAGGTCGGTAAGGGTGGCCGTCGAGAAGTGCGCACCGACCAGCATCGACTGCGCCGTGGCGGTGACTCCGACGATGGCCAGGAATGCCCCGTAGACCAGGAACAGCAGGATCGGGCGCGGCGGGCGCGCCTGAGAGCCGAACATCGATTCGCGTGCCTCGAGCGGTCCCAGGGCGGGATAGGCCGGACTCTAGGCGCGGGATGCGCACGACCCTATGGGAAGATGGTCCGGTCGGGACGCTCGATGGTGCCCCGCGGCGCCACTCAGACGGGCGCGGCGGCACGCTCATAGAGGACCACCCGCCAGACGAAGGTGCCTGATTCGGCCCGCGGGCGCAGACCGGCGGCGGCGGCCAGGGCATCGACTGTGGCGTTGGGGTGGGCGAACGCCCGATACGGATCCCGCCGAAGCCGATACCACAGGTTGATGAGGCGCACCCCGAAGCGCAGGAACCCACGGTCGCGCGGCAGGACGAGCCCGTACAGCAAGCGGGCCTTGGCGGCCGACAGTGACACGAGCGCATCGACATCGGGGTAGCAGCAGATGACCCGGTCGAGGGTCACGATGTCGGCCAGGTCGATGGTCGGGGCGAGCGATACGAAGTCGCCATCCACGAACTCCATCCGATCGAGCTGCCCGCGGCGGCGACCCTCGTCGCGCGCTGCCTGCTGGTAGGCCAGCGAGCCATCGACGAGGACGGCATGGCCGGCACCCGCGTGCAACGACTCGTGGTCGATGACCCCAACTCCGGCGCCGATGTCCAGGATCGACGCGCCGCGCACGCCGCCCGACGCGCTGATCATGTCGAGCAGCATCCTCGTGGTCCCGTCCGGGCCCTTCCGTCGGTAGCGCTGCAGATCGACCTCGGCCGTCCGCCGGTCGAAGATGGACGTGAACCCGTCGCAGCCGCAGCCGTCCGTGTCGGTGCTCATCGGTCGAGCCGCCGCGGCACGTAGTCGCCGATGCACACGGTGAACGTGTCGTCGTTACCGGTGGAGCCACCGCCGAGCCCCTCGACCGGTCGGCCCTCGCGCGCGACGACCCGGCCATCGGGTGCGACGATCTCGAGCTCCGGGGCGAGCCGGGCCGTGAACCCGAACTGCCAGCGAACGTGGATCTCCTCCCCGCCGCCCACGGTCCGATAGTGGATCGGGGCGGCCGCATCACCGGGCACGTGGTGGATCGTCATCGGCACGAGCAGCGCCATCGGGCAGGCGGCGTACTCGACGCCCGGCCCGACCACCGCCGGCATCGGCGCGACGTCAAGGGGGACGGCGGTCGCACCGTCGGGCAGGGGCGCCGGCGTCGGCCACACCCAGCCGCCGCGCTCGATGCCCTGCGGCTGGCTGATCTGGCCGCAGCCCAGCGCGACGAGGGCCACCGTCAGCAGCAGGCGCCCGAGGCCGGCCATCAGCTGCCGAAGATCGACTCGAGGAGGTACGGCGTGGTCGTCTCCAGCTGGTCGTAGCGACACGCCTCGGGCGGCTTGTCGGGCCGCCAGCGCTTGAACGTCGTCGCGTGGCGGAACCGGTCGCCCTGGAGATGGTCGTAGGCGACTTCGGCCACCCGCTCGGGCCGGAGCGGCTCCCATGACAGGTCCTTGCCGCGGTTCCAGCGCGATGTGGCGCCCGGCAGTCGCTGGCCGGAGGCGTCGGCTTCGCCGGTCTGCGCCCACTCCGCCCACTCGCGCCAGGGATGCCCGTCGAGGGCGTCCGTTCGCCACGGCACCAGCTCGTCGGCGAGGGCCGCCCGGCGATCCCAGGTGAATGACGAGGTGATGCCCACGTGGTGCAGCTTGCCGGCATCGTCGAACAAGCCGAGGAGCAGCGAGCCGACGTGCGTGCCCGGACCGTTCTTGTGCCAGCGGAAGCCGGCGACGACGCAGTCGGCGGTGCGCTGGTGCTTGATCTTGAGCATCGCCCGCTTGCCCGGCTGGTACGTCGCGTCGAGCCGCTTGGCGACGACGCCGTCGAGACCGGCCCCTTCGAATCGATCGAACCACTCGGCCGCCGTCGACCGATCGCGCGTCGCCGGGGTCAGGTGGATCGGCGGCTGGACCGAGCCGAGGACACCTTCGAGGCGGGCGCGACGTTCCCCTTGCGGAGTCTGGCGCAGGTCTTCGTCGCCCAGCGCCAGGAGGTCCCACGCCACGTAGCTCGCTGGGGACTGCTCGGCGAGCATGCGCACGCGCGATGCGGCCGGGTGGATGCGCAACAGGAGCGCCTCGAAATCGAGCCCATCGTCGCCCGCGATGACGACCTCGCCGTCGAGCACGCAGCGCTCGGGCAGCGCCGCCCGCAAAGGATCGGCGAGTTCGGGGAAGTATCGATCGAGCGGCTTGAGGTCACGCGACTGGGTGAAGATCTCGTCGCCGTCGCGAAAGACCAGCGCCCGGAAGCCGTCCCACTTCGGCTCGTACAGCCAGCCATCGCCGTCGGGCAGCTGATCCGAGGCCTTCGCCAGCATCGGCTCGATGGGCGGATCGACCGGCAGGTGCAACGCCATCGATCGAGTGTAGCGCCGGTGTCTCGGGAACTGCGTGCTCCGCGGAATCGTCCCGCTGATGCCGCCCAGGCCGATCCGGCCAGGGGTGAGCGCTGGAGGATCCGACGATGTTCCACGTCCGCTCGACGATCATCCGCTCCGGACTGACCTTGTTCCTCGGTATCACGTTGGCCGCCTGCGCCGGCTCGGGTGGCGCGGTCCTGTCGACCGTCGGGAATGCCGTCGGTGAGCCGATCGGGGGCGGTGTCGACCGGGCCGGCTACGGCGAGGGGCAACAGCCCGCCGCCAGCGCGGCGCCCCAGGCGCCGGGCGACGGTGTCGGCGCCCTGGTCGATGACGCCAAGATCATCCGCACCGGCACGATCGACATCGAGGTCACGGACGTCCCCAAGGCCCTCCTTGCGGCCCGCGACGGGATCCGGTCGATGGGTGGCTACATCGGCGCGTCGCAGACGGCCAATACCGACGATCGACCGACCGCGTCGGTCACCTATCGCATCCCGGCCGACCGCTGGGAAGACGCGCTCGATCTGCTGCGGGGCCTCAACGGGCTCACCTCGAAGGTGCTCGACGAGAAGACCGAGGCGGTCGAGGTGACCGGCGCCGTGATCGACCTCGAGGCGCGTATCCGCAACCTGCGCGCGAGCGAGACCGCCCTGCAGGAGATCGCCGCCGGGGCGACCAAGGTGTCCGATGTCCTCGAGGTGCAGGCCCAGCTGACCAGTGTCCGCGGGCAGATCGAGCAACTCACTGCCCAGCTCGGCGACCTCACCGACCGCGCCTCGTTCGCCACGCTGACCGTCAGCTACAGCCTCCCGGTCGTCGCCGTCGAGCTCGCCCGCAAGGGCTTCGAGCCGGGCGCCGTGGTCGATGCGGCGAGCGCCAGCCTGGTCGACATCCTCCAGGCGCTGACGACCGCGGGCATCTGGTTCGCGATCGTGTGGCTGCCGATCCTGCTCGTCCTGGGCCTCATCGTCGCGCTCGTGACGGTCGTGATCCGGCGTCTGGGCTGGCTCGGACGGCGCGACCGCGGGGATCTGCCACTGCCCGGATGACGGCCGCCGCGCCATGGCACGATGGCGCGGTGACAGATGACACGGGACGCGGCGAGCGGATGGCCGCCGGCTATGAACAGCACTGGGCGCCGGTGCTCGCGCCGAGCGCAGTGGTTCTCCTCGGGCAGCTCGATGGCCCGATCGGGGCTGGCGCGCACGACGTGCTCGACGTCGGGGTCGGCACCGGCAACCTGTCGATCCCGGCGCTCGATCGTTGGCCGACGATCGCCATCACCGGGCTGGATGCCGCACCCGAGATGGTCACGGCCGTCGAAGGCCTCGTCGGCGAACGGGTCCCGCATGCCATGGGCAGGTTCCGCGCGGTCACGGCCGACGCGGCCGAGATGCCCTTCGACGACTGCACGTTCGATGTGGCGATGTCGTCGTTCGTGCTGCAGCTCGTCCGCCGGCGACCGGCAGTGCTGCGCGAGATCCGCCGCGTGCTCCGTCCAGGCGGGACCTTCGGGTTCGTCACGTGGTTGCGCGACGCCCGCGTGTTCGAGCCGGATCGCGTGTTCGACAGCCTGCTCGAGGCGTACGGCTTCGAGAACGAGCCCGATGCGCCGCGGTCGGGCGACTTCGCCACTGCCGAGCGCGCGGCCGCCGAGCTCCGCCGCGCCGGCTTCCGGGACGTGACGGCGACCCGCGCGACGCTCGACCATGCGTTCAGCGTCGAGAGCTACATCGCGTTCCTGACCGAATTCGACGAGGAGAGCCTGTTCGACGAGATGGGCCGTGCCGAGCGCCGTCGGTTCCTCCGGGAGTTCCGTGAGCGGCTGATGGGGCTCGATCCGGACGTGTTCCACTTCCGCGTCCCGATCGTCTACGCCACTGGACGTCGCCCGGCGTGAGCGCCTGACCGGTCGGAGGTCGTCGGATTCTCGGGCAGACCGCGCTCAGGCCGGGACGAGCGGTGCCGGGGACGCGTCGATCAGTGCGCTGAGCGCGGCCCGGTCGGGTGCCACCAGGGCGGCGACCCGCTCGGGATCGACGGCGGCGACGATGATGTGGCCGATCTCGGGCGTCACCTCCGCGTACAGCCCGATCTCCCGCATCCGTTCGGCCTGCGCGGCGTTGTCGTCGGTCGGTGACAGGTAGTGGACCGAGGTCGCGCCATAGCGGTGGATGAGGAACAGTTGGACCAGGGTCATGAGCCGGCGCCGCCGGACGTGCGGCTCGGTGTGCTGATCGCGCACGGACAGGATCGATCGACCGCGGCGGTCGGCGATGCTGGCGAAGACGACCCACGCGAGCGGTCGGTCGGTCGGATCGAGCACCCGCAGCTCGAGCAGGTCGGAACCGGCGGTGTGCGGCCGTAGCTCGACCCGTAGTCCGCCCGCCATCCCCTGCCGCGTCGCCCACAGCCCCAGCCACTCGCCCAGGAGGTGGGGCGGGACCTCGGTCTGGACGAGGTGCTGGTGCTGGGTCGAGCCCTTGCCCATGGCCGTGGTCGCCGCCGTGCGGCCCGAGGCCGCCATCAGGGCAGCGTCGAGGCGGTCGCCGCCGACGAGGGTCTGCGGCGTGCGATAGGGCGATTCGAGCAGCCGCAGCCGACGCTGCAGCCGGGCGAGGGCGAGCATGCCGTCTTCGGTCAGCGCGCGGGCGAACTCCTCGGCCGCGAGGCCATCGATCTGATGGCCGCCGTAGGTGATGAAGTCGAACACGAAGCCGAGCTTCCCGAGCTCCTCCGGGAAGTGGCGCATCTCGTCGTCGGT
This sequence comes from Candidatus Limnocylindrales bacterium, assembly GCA_035692005.1. Lineage (GTDB taxonomy): Bacteria > Chloroflexota > Limnocylindria > Limnocylindrales > CSP1-4 > SPCO01. Next base: position 12,035 of record DASSII010000034.1, read on the forward strand.
CATGCCGGTCGTGTCCCAGTTGAACGAGGGCGACAGGTTGTAGGCCAGCATCTTGTCGGGGAAGCGCGCGTGGATGGCCGCTGCGTAGCGACGAGCGTCGGCGAGATCGGCGGTCTTGGTCTCCATCCACAGGATGTCGGCGAACGGGGCGGCGGCGAGCGATCGGGCGATGGCGTGGTCGATCCCGCCGCGCACCTGGTAGTAGCCGTCCGGGGAGCGTGGCAGTTCGGGGTCCCACGCGACGCGCAGGCCGAGCTCGCGAGCCCGTTGCTCGATCGCAGCGAACGAGGCGCCGGCGGCGAAGGCGCGCCAGTCGTCGAGGGTGACGGGCATCGACTCGCCGTCGTCGAGACGGGCCGCGAGGGCGTCGCCGACGGCCTCGCCATAGGTCGACAGACCGGCCTCGCGCTGCCACGTCTCGGACAGCGCGGCGTCGATCGCGTCAACGGTCGCCTGGCCGCGGGCCGACGATCCCGGCTCCCCCAGGGCACGCTGTGCGTGTTCGCGGAGCGTCGCCATCAGTCCGACGCGCTCGAGCCAATCGACGGCGCGACGGTGGTCGGTGTCGGGGATGGCGAACAGCAGGTGCCCGCGGATGTCGTCGAGCCCGAGGTCGTGCAACGTGCGCAGGACGGCCACGAAGGCGACCCGATAGCTCGGAACGGTCAGGTTGGTCGCACCGAGGATGAACGGATGGTCTCGCTCGTCGCTGCGGCTGTCGAGGAAGGTCGCTGACTCAGCATCGGTTCGGGCGACGACGATGCCCGCGACGCGCATGATGTCGAGCTGGAACCGGGCGGCGTTGAGGCGCTTGATCTGCTCGTCCTGCGCGACGAGCACCTTGCCCGCCTGATGCCCACATTTCTTCGCGCCAGGCTTCTGGTCCTCGATGTGATAGCCCGGCACGCCGGCTTCCACGAAGCGGCGGATCAGGTTGCGAACATGCGCGTCGCCGCCGTGGCCGGTGTCGGCGTCGGCGATGATGTAGGGGCGGAAGTCGATCGCTGGCGCCGCGGCACGCGCCTCCGGGGACAGGCGAGCGCGGGCGAACTGCTGGTTGCGGTCAGCCGCGAGGAGGGCCCGGACGATCGCTGCGGCCTCATCGGGCACCTGGCTGAGCGGATAGCTGGCGAGGTCGGGCCCCGGGTCCTCATCCGCCGAGCCCTTGGCCGATGTCGCCCAGCCCCCGAGATAGATGGCGTCGATCCCGAGCCGCTTCATGACGACGGCCTGGCCTGGGGAGTACGGCCCGAACGTCGTGATCTGGCGACGTGCCGCGAACAGGTCGCGCAGACGCGCGTGGAATGCGCTCGCCGCAGTCCGGGCCACGGTGTGGTCGACCTCGATGGTGCCCTGCTGCTCGGCGACCTCGCGTGGGGTGTGGAGCCGGACGATGCCCTCGAACCGGGGCTGGGCGGCGAAGTCCTGGGCGGCGCGCTCGAGTTCGTCGAGCGGGTCGGCGGTCGGGTCGGCGGTCATGGCCGCCCTACTCGTTCGCGTGGTCGCGTTCGCAGAAGTCGGGGCAGGCGCAGTCGACGACGAGCGCGGCCACGTGCGTGTGGGGCGTCGCACGCCGCGGCGGCAGGGCGCGCAGGCTCGGCCGGACCGGCGGCAGCGCCCCGGGGCCGCCATCGAAGGCGATGAGCTCGAGGCGCTGCGGCGAGCGCTCGTCGATCCCGAGGATCCACGTCCGGGATGGATGGATCGCGTCGTGGAAGTCGATCGTGATGCGAGTCGGAGCAGTGGTCGGGCTCATGTCGCTGTCCTCGTACGCGCCGGAGGGGGTAGCGGCGAGGGGGCGATGCTAGACGGCCGCGTCCTATCAGTCCAATCGAATGTCGTGATACGTTTCATCAATAACATTGATGGCAACGTGCTACCTTGCTGCCATGCTGCTCAGCCAGGTGGAGGCGTTCCTCGAGACCGCCCGCCACCGCAACCTCAGTCGCGCTGCGGACGCGCTCCACGTCACGCAGCCGGCGTTGACGGCGCGCCTGCAGGCTCTCGAGGGGGAGCTCAAGACGAGCCTGTTCGTTCGCGGTCGGCGGGGCATGGCTCTGACCGACGACGGTCGCGCCTTCCTGCCGTATGCCGAGCGGGCGGTGGTCGCACTCGATGCCGGCGCGAACCTGCTCAGCGAGCTTCGCCATGGCGGAACGGGCGAACTCGTCCTCGGCGCCGCTCCCGCGGTGAGCACCTACGTCCTGCCTGGACTCCTGGTGCGCTTCAGCGAGCGCCACCCCAAGGTTCGTCTGGTGGTCCGCACCGGACATTCCGAGGAGATCCTCGAGATGGCGGTCCGGCGCGAGATCGATCTGGGGCTCACGCGCGAGCTCTATCACCCCGACATCGAACAGCGGCCGCTGTACGAGGATGAGCTGGTCCTGGTGACCGCGGGCAGCCACGCCTTCGCCGAACGGTCGACCGTCGGGCTGCGCGAGCTTGCTGCCGCTCGGCTGATCCTGTTCGACCGGACGTCGAGCTATTACGACCTGACGAACGCGTTCTTTCGCGAGGCCGGCGTCGCCCCGAACGGGGTCATGGAGCTGGACAACATCGACGCCGCCAAGCAGATGGTCGGCGCCGGTCTTGGGGTCGCACTGCTGCCGCACGCGTCGGTCGCGGCGGAGATCGCCGATGGTCGGCTGCGGGCGATCGACATCGAGGGCGCCACCCCGATCCGTCGACCGATCGTGGTCATCCGCCGACGCGATCTCGGTCCCGCCACGGGACCGGTCGCCGCCTTCCTCGAGGGACTCGCGGCGATCGATGCGATCGTGCCGGGCGGCGCCACGCGCCGCCCCTGACGTGCGGCGCGGGCCTCAGCCCTCGTCCGCCGCGCTCGCCTCGCCCTCGCCCTCGGCGGCAGTGCCCTCGCCCTCGCCCTCGGCGGCCTCGCCCTCTTCGCCTTCGGCGACGACCGGGGCTTCCTCGACCTCGATGCGCGGCTGCTGGACCTTCGCGACGATCTCCTCGCCGTCGGTCAGCAGCGTGACGTCACCCGGGACCACGAGATCGCTGACATGGATCGTGGCGTCGAAGTCGACCAGCGACTCGACCGAGTACTCGATCGACTGCGGGAGATGATCTGGCAGCGCGCGGACCTTGACCGTCTCGGTGGGGTGCAGCAGCGTGCCGCCGAGCTGGGTCACGGCGAACGACTCGCCGGTCGCGGCAAGCGGCACATCGACGGTCAGTTCTTCGGTCATGCGCACGAGGAACAGGTCGGCGTGCAGCGGTCGGCGGTTGACCGGATGGATCTGGACCTGGTTGATGAGGACCGGCTGGGCCTTCTTGCCATCGACCGACAGGTCCACCAGCGCGTTCGGGCCGGTGTGCTTGCGCAGCAACTCGAATTCGTGCGCGTCGACCGACACATTGGTGGATCCTTCGTCGCGCCCGTAGACGACTGCCGGCAGGCGGCCCTGCTTGCGCATGTGGCTGACGGCCTTGCCGACGATCTCGCGGTGTTCGGCGGCGAGCGTCGGACGGGCGGTGGACATGGGGCGGGACCTCAGGATGTTCGGGCTTGTGGATGGGACCGGGCTGCGGCTCGCCGGCGGGGCCGGAGTGGCGAGGCGCCCGGAGCGGGAGCGTAGGGTACCACGAGGCGCATCCGCGCTCCTGCGCACGACCCACACCCGCCATCGGCCGCGGCCTGCCCGCACCGGCCCCCGACCGGCCCCGCAGGCCACCCGGTGTAGCATCGCGCGGTGGCCGCCACGATCCTCATCGTCGAAGACGAGCACGCCGTCGCTCGCGGGATCCAGTACGCCCTCCAGCAGGAGGGCTATGACGTCGGCGTCGCCCGGTCCGGCGAGGAAGGGCTGGAGATCGCCACCCGCGAGGCGCCCGATCTCGTCGTCCTCGACGTCCGGCTGCCTGGCATCGACGGGTTCGAGGTCCTCCGCCGCGTCCGCGCGGCCGGCGCCAAGATGCCGATCCTCGTCCTCACCGCGCGAGATGACGAGGTGGACAAGGTCATCGGGCTCGAGCTCGGGGCCGACGACTACCTGACCAAGCCGTTCGGGCTGCGAGAGCTGCTCAGCCGGATCAAGGCGCTCCTGCGCCGGTCGTATGGGGACCTGGCCGACGCCGCCGGTGGGCGGGTCATCCGGCACCGCGACCTGATCATCGACCTCGAGCGCCGGCGGGTGCAGCGCGGCGCCAGGCGGATCAGCCTGACGCCGACCGAGTTCGAGATCCTGCGCCACCTCGCATCGCGGCCCGGCCGCGTCTACACCCGCAGCGAGCTGCTCGAGCTGTTGCGTGATTACGAGGCGCTCGACCAGGACGAGAAGACGATCAACGTCCACGTGAGCCACCTGCGCGAGAAGATCGAGGACGACCCTGCCGTCCCGGCCTTCGTCCTGACCGTGCGTGGCGTCGGCTACGCGTTCGCCGAGCGCTGACGGTCCGATGCCCCGCCTGTCGCGCATCCGCCGGCGGCTGCGGCGCCTCATGCCGAGGACGTTCCAGGCCCGCTTGACGATCGCGTTCGTGGCGGTCATCGCGCTGAGCCTCGGGCTCGTCTCGGTCTTCGTCATCAACCGTCTCGATGACTACTTCACGCGCCAGCAGGAGACCGACCTCCGGCAGCGTACCGGCACCGTGATGGCGTTCGTCGGGTCGAGCATCTTCCGCGTCGCGGGCGACGGGCTCGTGGTCGGACCGACCGGCACGGTGAGCGATGCGGTCGTCACCGAGCTTGGCACCCTGCGCACGCTCGTCGCCGACAGCCTCGCCCAAGCCGACGTCATCATCCGCATCGGGATCACCATCACCCGCGACGGGGACATGCGCTTCGTGCCGGCACCGGACGGGATCGTGACCCTGCCCTTGCAGGCGCCACCCGAGCCTGGCCAGACCCGCGAGGCGACCCAGGTCACCGGTCAGTTCTTCGGGGGTCCCCCCGGTGGCCGCTACACGGTCCAGGTGACGCTCGCCGATCCGTACACCTACCGGGCGACCGCCATGGCCAACGTGACGGGCCTGCTCATCGCGGTCGCGCTGTTCGCGCTGGGGCTGGCCGTGGTCGTGTCGGCCGGCCTGGCCCGCCGGTTCACGACGCCGTTGCGCCAGCTGACCGATGCCTCGCGCGCGCTCGCCGAGGGCGACCTGACCCGACGCGTTCCGGACGCCCACCGGCGCGCCGGATCGTCGGAGCTCGGCGAGCTGGCCGTCCAGTTCAACACGATGGCCGATCGGCTCGAAGAGAGCGTCGAGATCATCCGCCACGATCGCGATCGCAGCCGGGATTTCCTGGCCGATGTGTCCCATGAGCTGCGGACGCCGCTCGCCGCACTGCGCACGTTCAACCAGCTGCTCCTCGAATCGGCCGGTGACGACCCCGTCGCCCGGGCCGAGTTCCTCGAATCGAGTGCCGGACAGATCGACCGGCTCGATTGGCTCGCCCAGAACCTGCTGGAGCTGTCGAAGCTCGATTCGGGGTTGGTGCTGCTCGATCTGCGGCCCGACGATCTCCGGGCGGCGGTCGAGTCGGCCGTCCACCAACACGACGCCGTGGCGGCCCGGCGAGGGGTGACCCTCGAGCTCGAGTTGCCCGCCAACCCGATCCGGATCCGCCACGATCCCTCGCGCATCGGCCAGGTGGTGGCCAACCTGGTCGGCAATGCCGTCAAGTTCACCCCACGCGGCGGCCGCGTCCACGCCGCGGTGGCAGCCGATGGCGACGGCGCCCGCATCGACGTCAGCGACACGGGCGTCGGCATCGACGCCGCCGAACTGCCGCATATCTTCGAGCGGTTCTATCGTGGCTCCCGGGCCAATGAAGCACGCGGCAGCGGCAGCGGCCTTGGCCTCGCCATCGTCCACTCGATCGTCGACATGCACGGCGGGACGGTGACCGTCGAGACGGGACCGGACCGGGGCAGCCGCTTCACGGTCCGCCTGCCGGCCGACCCGCGCCACATCGCCGGGACGCCGGCGGCGGCTCGGGCGGACGTCGCCTCGGCGGCGGAAGGCAGCGAGCGCATCGTGGCGCAGGCGGACGGGGTGCCGGGCACATCGGCTCCGCGACCCCGCCCAACATGACGGAAACTTCACCGTCCCGCCCGACGCAGATGAATCCGCGTCCGCCACGCTGGTCAGACCAGACCGATCGCTCCCGCCGCTCACCGGCCGGGCGCCACCACCAGGGACGAGCACTCCGATGACCGATCCAGATCCGACGACCGATCCAGCACGCACCGATGACACCGACCTGACGCAACGCCACTCGCTGCCCGACGGAGCGGCCGCGACCCCCGAGGTCGAGCGCTACTCGCCACCGCCCGAGCCACGGCCTGAATGGTCGCGCCAGGACGGCACCGTCCCCGCGGCTCCGACCCCCGAGCGCTGGTATGAACCCGCTCCTGTCGTGCCCGCGACGGGGCCGCTGGCGACGGCCCCGGTCATGACCACGTCGTCGCGACCGAACCGCGGTGGGACGGGCACGCTCATCGGCGCCGCGCTGCTGTCGGCCGTGCTCGCGTCGGGCGGCACCGTCGTGGCCCTGAACGCGACCGGGGCCCTGGACCGGGCCGCGCCGGTCCAGGCAACGCCGTCGGGTGCGACCGGTACGACCATCGGCGCCAACGGGCAGTCCGTCACCATCGACGAGTCCTCGGCGACCATCCAGGTCGCCGCGTCGGCCAGCCCGGCCGTGGTCAAGATCACGACCAACAGCAACGTCGACACCTCGACCGGCGTGATCCCGGCCACCGGCGTCGGCTCCGGCGTGATCTACGACAGCAACGGCTGGATCCTCACCAACCGGCACGTCGTGGAGGGCAGCGACACGATGACGGTCGAGCTGAGCGACGGACGCGTGTTCGACGGCCGGGTGTACGGCATCGACACGCTCACCGATCTGAGCATCGTCAAGGTCGACGCGACCGGACTGCCGACGGCCAAGCTCGGCGATTCGAGCGCGCTCAAGGTCGGCCAGCTCGTCGTCGCCATCGGCAGCCCGCTGGGCACGTACTCGAACTCGGTCACCAGCGGCATCGTGTCCGCCAAGGGCCGCACCATCGAGACCGACGGCAACCAGAACCTGAGCAATCTGATCCAGACCGACGCGGCGATCAACCCGGGCAATTCCGGCGGACCGCTGCTCGACGCGGGCGGCAACGTGGTCGGCATCAACACCGCGATCGCCGCGGACTCGAATGGGATCGGGTTCGCCATCCCGATCAACATCGCCCGCCCGATCATGCAGCAGGCGGTCAGCGGCCAGAAGCTCGCGCGCCCGTACATGGGGGTCGTCTATCGGGCGATCGACATCCCCTTCGCCAAGGCCAACAAGCTGCCGGTCAACCAGGGCGCCCTCGTGATCCCGGGCGGCGCGCAGGGTGCCCCGACGCCGGCCGTGGTGGCCAACAGCCCCGCCGACAAGGCCGGCATCAAGGAGGACGACATCATCGTCCGCGTCGATGACCAGGCGATCGACCGTGACAATCCGCTGGACGCGACGCTCAGCCAGTTCGCGCCCGGTGACACGGTCACCATCGAGGTCCTGCGCGGCGGCCAGAGCCTGCGCCTGCCGCTGACCCTGGGCACGCGACCGGCCGATCTCTAACGGGGGCCCTCGGGTCGGTCTACGGGCGGCGCCGCCAGATCTCGACCGAGGCGTGGTCGAGCGGCCCGCCCAGCTTGACCTTGGGCTTGCGCACCCGGACGCCGACCTCGGTGACGTCGAAGTCGATGAGCAGCTCGTGGCTGATCGCCTCGGCGATCGCTTCGAGCAGCCGGAACGAGGTCGATTCGACGATCTGACGAACGATCGCGTACACCCGTCCGTAGTCGATCGTCTTGGTCAGGTCGTCGTCGACGCCTGCGGGCTGGAGGTTGACCACCAGCTCGACATCGACCTCGAACGGCTGCGGCTGCTCCAGCTCGTAGTCGTAGTAGCCGTGGCGCCCCTCGAAGCGCATGTTGGTCAGGACGATCCGGTCGCTCAGCGGGGGCCTCCTTCAGGGTCCGCCAGCCACGTGCCGCGGATGATGGCGTCCGCGACCCGCGCCGCCCGGACGTTGGCCTGGACATCGTGGACGCGGACGAGGTCGACGCCCGCTGCGATCCCCAACGCGGTCGTGGCCAGGGTCGCCTCCAGGCGCTGGTCGGCGGGCAGGTCGAGGATGCGCCCGAGGGTCGACTTGCGCGACGTCCCGAGCAGGATCGGTCGTCCGAGGCTGACCAAGGCAGCCAACCCGCGGAGGAGGGTCACGTTGTGGTCCGCGGTCTTGCCGAACCCGATCCCGGGATCGACCAGGATGGCCGACTCGTCCACGCCCAGGCCGACGGCGCGATCGATGGCGCGCCCGAGGTCCGCGGTCACCTCGCTGACGACGTCGTCGTAGTGGGCCACCTCCCGATTGTGCATCAGCAGGATCGGGACTCGCCGATCCGCGGCAAGCTCGACCATCGCGGGGTCGACGCCGGTGCCCCAGATGTCGTTGAGCAGGTCCGCCCCGGCCGCGAGGGCGGCTTCGGCCACCGCCGGTTTGGTCGTGTCGATGCTGAGCGGCGTGGCGGGCAACGCGGCGCGGACCGCCCGGACGACGGGGACGACCCGCTCGGTCTCCTCGGTGGCCTCGACCTGGGCATGCCCGGGACGCGTCGATTCGCCGCCGATGTCGAGCAGGTCGGCGCCCTCCTCGACCATCTGACGGGCCTGGGCGACGGCGCGCTCGACCGGATCGCCGCCGCCCAGGAGGCCGTCCCCCGAGAACGAATCGGGCGTGATGTTGAGGATCCCGACGACGAAGGTGCGCTCGCCCCAGCGAACCAGGGTCGGACCGATCGCCATCGGGTCCGGGTGACTGGATCGACGACTGGTCATCGCTCGGCCTCCAATCCGGATGGGGCCGCTGGATCGCGCAGGCTGGGCTCGTCGACGAGCTCCGCGCGGATCGCCCCGACAAGATAGAGCGAGCCCGCCACGACGGTCGGGCCGGGGCGCGCCAGGGCCACGGCCAGGGCGGATCGCGGGTCGTCCACAGCCTCCACGGTCGCCAGCCCCAGGGCCGCCGCATGCAGCCGCCAGCGACCGGCCAGCGCGTCGGCCGGCAGCGCGCGAGTGGCTGCGACGCTCGTCGTGATGATCGTCGCGCCGCGCAGGCTGGCCGATCGGCCCAGCGCGTCGATGACGCCGTCGACATCCTTGTCGGCCATCGTCCCGAGGACCAGCGTCAGTGGCCCCTCGGTCAGGAATGGGCGAAGGTCGTCGAGAGCCTCCGCGAGGGCCGCAGCTCCGGCCGGGTTGTGTGCCCCGTCGAGCAGCACGTCCCGGCCGTCGACGCGGAGCAACTCGAGCCGGCCTGGCCAGGTCGCGGTGGCATAGCCGCGGCGGCGCGCGGCTGGATCCGCGACGGCGATGCCGGCTGCTTCGAGCGCATCGAGCGTGGCGTCGGCCACGGCCGCGTTCGCGCCCTGGTGTCGACCGCGCAGACCGACCCGCACCCGACCGAGCCGCGGCAGGTCGACCTCGATGCCGTCGCGATCCCAGCCGGTCATCGGTGGGCTGCCGACGACGGTCAGCGGCGCGCCCATCCGGCGGGCCCGCCGGCGGACGACCTCGAGGGCCTCGCCGAGCGCTCCGGTCACGGCGATGTCGCCGCGTTCGATGATGGCCGCCTTCTCGCGCGCGATGGCCGGGATGGTCGAGCCCAGCCGGTCCATGTGGTCGAGTGCGACGTTGGTGACGACAGCCACCCCGCCATCCCAGGCGTGCGTCGCATCGAGCCGTCCACCAAGGCCGACCTCCACCAGCGCGACATCAAGGTCCGCTTCGGCGAAGTGGCGGAAGACCACCGCCGTCAACAGCTCGAACTCGGTCGGCTCGCCATGGCGCCCAGCCACCCGAGCCGCGGCCTCGAGGACCGCGGCGACGTGTCGGCTGAAGTCGGCGGCGGAGATCGGCGCCCCGTCGACGACGATCCGTTCGCGGTACGACACGAGGTGCGGCTTGGGGGTCTCGCCGACGCGCAGGCCGGCCGCCCGCAGCGCGCTGCCGGCGAGCGCGAGCACGCTGCCCTTGCCGTTGGTGCCCGCCACCAGCGCGCCGCGAAGCGAGCGCTGCGGGTCGCCGAGGGCAGCCAGGAGCGCGCGGGTCCGCCCCAGGCCTAGACGGATCCCGAACCGGCCGCGCTCGGCCAGGGCGGCCAATGCCTCGTGGTAGTCGATCGATGGCGCGCCAGCGGCGGTCACTCGCGGGTCAGCTCGTCCTCGTAGAACACGCACTGGTTGAAGCGCGGCGTCAGACAGACGTCGTTGACGTACCCCTGGTCGAGGTGGACGCCGCCGCGCAGCTGACAGCGGGACACGTTCGCGTCCTGGCGGATGAGCGCCTTGAGCAGGTGCGGCGCCTGGATGGGGATGGCGCCGCGCGACCCGGTCATGTAGAAGTGCGGACAGACGTTGCGCCGCAGGTTCGGCAGGCCGAAGCCGCGCGGGCCCATCGGCAGGGTCGGGGGAGCGGGCTGGCGGGCCACCAGTGGCGACGGGGTCACCCGCGCGATCGGGCCGAGCCCGAATGCGGGTCGACCGGGCGCCGGGCCGGCGCCGCGCGAACCGCGTCCGGGCGCGCTGCCATGTCGGTCCGGCAGCCCCTGTCCCGGGCGGCCGACCGGGCGACCGGTCCGTGGATCGCGAGCCTGCACGCGTTCAGTCCCCTTGCTATGGCGCACGGCGGGATCGGCACGCGCGACCGCGCCAGAGTACAACGCACCGCCGCGCTCCGACATGACCGGGCCGCCGCCGCCCGCTGCCCGGTCGGTGTGATCGGCCACCGGCTGGCCGGACCATGCGACAATCGCCACCGATGACGACGCGGCGCGGTTCTCGGCCTACGCATGTTCGGCCCCGCCCGCCGTCCGACGGCCGACCCGCTCCCGTTCGGGCCCGTCCCCGCGCGCCGGCTCCCGGTCGCCTGACCGCGCACGCCCCGGTCCGACGCAGCCGCAGCGTGCCGCTCCTCGGTCGGCTCGCCCTGATCGTCGGCGTCATCGCCGTCGGGATCATCGTCATCTACGTGGGGGCTGGTGGGCTGGGCAAGGTCGCCAGCGCCGTGACCGACACGATGACCGCCTTCGTCCGGGGCGTCACGGCGACCCCGGTGCCGTCCCCGACGCCGCTGTCGGTGGCCGATCCGCCGACCGTGGAGGCGCCGGCCGAGCCCTACACCAATCAGGCCGAGGCGGATCTGGCGATCACGGTGCCGACGGCGCTGGCGGGCAACCCCGACTACGTCGTGCGGGTCTACCTCGCGCTCAAGGACCAGGCGCCGAGTCCGATCGACGAGCGACCGCTGGGCCCGACGGCGCGGATGATCATCCCGGTGACCCTGACCGCCGGCGTCAACGACTTCAGCGTCACGCTCGTCGGGCCGGGCGGCGAGTCGGAGCTGTCACCGGTCGTGCGGTTCGTGTATGACACCAATCCGGCATCGATCAAGGTGACCTCGCCCAAGGACGGCGCAGTCATCAACCGCAAGGCCGTGACCGTGCAGGCGCGCACCCAGTCGCGCTCGACCGTGATCATCCGAAACCTCAAGACCGGCGAGTCGGTCAGCGGCACGGCCGGCGCCGACGGCACATTCTCGCTGGACGTGCCCATCGCGACCGGAACGAACACGATCCGGATCGCCGTGACCGACCCCGCGGGCAATGCCAGCAAGCTTGAGCTGTCGGTCAGCCGCGGGTCCGGCAAGCTGCGCGCGTCCCTGAGCTCGTCGGCCTACAGCATCCTGCGCAAGAACCTGCCGACGACGGTCCGCTTGACGGTCATCGTCGACGACCCGGATGGCCAGCCGCTGGCGAACGCTCGCGTGACGTTCACCCTGAGCATCCCGCGCATCCCGACGGTCACCGGCGAGGCGACCACGGACGAGCATGGCCAGGCGAGCTTCGAAACGAAGATCCCGACGAGTGCCGGCCAGGGCATCGGCAGCGCGGCGGTCCTGGTCCGGACGAGCGAGTTCGGGAAGACCACCGACGAGACCCTCATCACCGTCAAGAAGTAGCCGGTCGACAGCGCCGACGCTCGCAGCTACCATCCGCTCCATGCCGATGTGGCGTTGTCCGCATTGCGGGACTCCCCAGGCCGAGACGGCCCGGTGCTGGGTTTGTCGACGCTCCTCCACCGCCTGCGGCACCTGTCGTCACTTCCGTCGATCGGTCGCCGAACGGCTGGGCTATTGCGGGCTCGATCGCGGTCGCCAGCCACTTGCCGGTGATGAGATCCGTGGCTGCTGGGAGGGCTGGCCTGCCGGGGCGCTACCCGGGCTGGTGACGCCGTCGCTGCCGGTCGCGGACGTGAACGGCAGCGGCGTGGCTCGGCTCGAGTTCGTCGAGGTCCGCGCCGCGCCCGGCGATGGGCGGGACCCAGCGCTGCCGTCGCGGGTCATCGGCGGAAGCCCGACACCGGGCGGCGAACCGGGCTGGAGCCTGTGGGGTGACCCGGAGCGCTGAGCGACTGGGTCGGGCGCGATCAGCCCGGGGCGACCGACGGCTCCTCCGGCGTCGGCGTGGGGGTCGGCGTCGGGGTCGGCGTGGGCGTCGGTGTCGGGGTCGGGCTGGGACTGGGTGTCGGCTCCGGTCCCTTCGAGACCACGTAGTCGACCGGAGCGCCCTTGGCGACCACGAAGCCCGGAGCGGGACTCTGCGACACGATGAGCCCGTCGACCACGACCGGATCGAACGCCTCGGTCTCGATGCCCGGCGTCAGACCGGCGGCGACGATCTCCTGCACCGCCTGGGCGACGGTCTTGTTGCGGAGGTCCGGGATGGCCACCTGCTCGACGCCCTGGGCGACGGTCACCTGGACCGTCGAACCGGCACGGACAAGGGTCTCGGCGGGCGGTTCCTGGGCGATGATCGTCCCGGTCGGCTGATCCGACGGGGCGGTCGTCGAGACGAGCTCCAGGCCGAGGTCGTCGGCCTGCCGGGTGGCGTCGACGAGCAGCGTGCCGACGAACTGGGGCACCTTCACCTCACCGGGCGGCGGCGGGCTTGACGGGGACAGCATCTGGAACACGAGGAAGGCCACGGCTGCGAGCAGCGCGATGGCGACCAGACCGGCCAGCCACACGATCGGGCTGGTGCCGCGGCGCTCGTCCGGGTCCTGGTCCTCGACGACCGCTCGCCGCCGAGCGCGGTCGGCCGTGACCCGCGGCGGTACGGGATCGTCGGCAGCGGCATAGGCATCGGGTGGGTAGGCCATCACCGTGGGGTTGGACCGGGCGACACCCGCCGCGGCGGCGGCGCCGGTGACCCCTGCCGCTCCCGAGCGGACGACCTCGCCGACGGGCTGGCTGGCGCTGCGCGATGTGTCGAGCGCATCGGCCATGGCGGTCGCCGATACGAAGCGGTCCTGCGGCAACGGCGCCAGCGCCTTGCGGGTGATCGCCGCGAGGTCCGGCGGGATGGCGGAACGCACGAGGGCGGGATCGGGGACCGGGCCGGTCAGCCGGGCCAGCGCCACGCCGGCAGCGCTGTCGCCTTCCCAGGGCCGGCGTCCGGTCAGCATCTCGAACAGGACGATGCCCAGGGCGTACACGTCCGATTCGGTCGTGGCCGGCTCGCCACGGGCCTGTTCCGGGCTGAAGTAGTGGACCGAACCCAGCGTCGTGCCGGGCAGCGTCATCTGGGCTTCCGCCACCGCCCGGGCGATGCCGAAGTCGACGACCTTGACCCGCCCGTCGCGCCCGATGAGCACGTTGCCGGGCTTGACGTCGCGATGGACGATGCCCCGGGCGTGGGCCGCGGCGAGCGCGCGCGCGACGGCCGACGCGATGCGCGCCGCCTGGGCCGGAGGCAAGGCGCCGTTGCGACGCAGGATGGTCGCCAGGTCCTCCCCGTCGACCAGCTCCATCACGATGTACGGGCCCGACGGATCCTCGCCGTAGTCGTACACGCTGACGACGTTTGGGTGATTCAGCGACGCCGCGTTCTGCGCCTCCTGGCGGAAGCGCGACGAGAAGTCCGGATCGCGCAGGTACTCGGAGCGCAGCAGCTTGACCGCGACCTCACGTCCGAGCTGGGTGTCGACGGCGCGGAAGATGGTCGCCATCCCACCCTGGCCGAGCAGCTCCTCGAGTCGGTAGCGCCCCCCAAGGATGGTTCCGATCTCCGCCAAACGTGCCCCTCGACATGCGTCGGCGCGCCGCCGGGATGCGGCGCGCTCCGGCCCGGATGGTACCGCATGGGCCGTGAACGGCCGATGGCGGGCCGTGCGCTACAGCTGGAGACCGGCCAGGTAGGCCCGGAATTCGGTGGCGAGTTCGGGGCGTTGGAGGGCCAGCTCGACGGACGCCTGCAGCCAACCCATGGTCGTCCCCGCGTCGTAGCGCGTGCCCTCGAACTCGTAGCCGAAGACCTGCTGCTCCTCCATGAGGGCCTGGATCGCGTCGGTCAGCTGGATCTCGCCGCCGGCGCCGCGCTGCGTCTGCTCGAGCTTGTCGAAGATCTTGGGGGTCAGCACGTAGCGCCCGATGATGGCGAGGTTCGACGGCGCATCCTCGGGCATCGGCTTCTCGACCAGCCGGGTCACGCGGTGCAGACGACCGTGGTCGAGCGGGTCCTCGGTCGGCTCGGCGGCGATCACCCCATAGCGGCTCGTTTCGTCGGGCGGCACCTCCATGACCGCCACGACCGAGCCGTGGGTCTGGTGGTAGGCATGGATGAGCTGGCCGATGCACGGCCGGTCACCGATGACCACGTCATCGGGCAGGATGACCGCGAACGGCTCGTGGCCGATGAGGTCCTTGGCCATCAGCACCGCGTGGCCCAGACCGAGCTGGTCCTTCTGCCGGACGTAGGCGACCTGGGCAAGGTCGCTGATGTGCCGCACCTGGCGGAGCATCTCGATGTCGCCCTTCTCCTCGAGCAGATGCTCGAGTTCGTACGACAGGTCGAAGTGGTCCTCGATCGCGCGCTTCTGGCTCGAGGTGACGATGATGACCTGCTCGATGCCGGCCGCCACGGCCTCCTCGACCGCGTACTGGATGATCGGCTTGTCCACCAGCGGCAGCATCTCCTTGGGCTGCGCCTTGGTGGCGGGCAGGAAACGGGTACCCCAGCCAGCGGCGGGGAAGACAGCCTTGCGAACGCGCATCGAACCTCGGGACGTACGGGTCTGACCAGTCGGGGGGTGTGCCAGTCTACACCGGACCCTCGCGGCAGCCTGTTCGGAGACGGTCGTCGGCGCGGGTCAGCCAGCCTGGGACAGGTTCTCGGCGAAGCGTCGAACGGCGAGGCTGAAGGCAGCTGGCCGGTCGAGATTGGCGAGGTGGGTGGCACCGGCCAGCCGCACGCGCCGGGCTTGACGGGCGGCGCGCGCAAAGCGCCTCGCGAACAGTCGGAACGGCAGGTCCCAGGCACCGTTGAGGATGAGCGTCGGACCGGGATACCGAGCGAGACGCGGGATGAATCGCTGCCCAAGCAGGCTGCGGAGTGCCGCCGCGCCGCCGACCGACCAGAACCCACCGGCGATGATCGGCTCGGCGATGGCCGGCCCGAAGCGGGTCCGGAAGAACCAGCGGTTGAGCGCATCGAGGCGCTCGCCGTCGAAACGCTCCATCCCCCAGGCGAGCGCCCGGTACGGCGCGGCCCACGGCCCGACTGGCTCCGCCGTGGCCCCCGACAGGACCAGCCCACGGACGAGCTCGGGCCGTCGAGCGGCAAGATCCATGGCCACGTAGCCGCCGAGCGACAGGCCGACGACGATCGCCGAGCCGCCGGCAGCGATCTCGATCACCCGCGCCAGCTCGTCGGCCGCCGCGGCCACGCTGAACGGTCGGTCCGCGAGCCGGCCGTGACCGGGCAGGTCCAGCGCGACGACCCGGTATCGATCGCCGAGGTCGTCCATCTGCGCTCGCCACATCGTGCGCGTCAGCCGGGTGCCGTGGACGAACACGATGGACGGGGCGCCGGCCGGGCCGTCGCTATCGAACGTGACGGTCATCCGCCGCGGCCGGGACCGTCGCGGTCGAGCGCATGCTGGACGGCCAGCAGGGCCGCCTGCGTCCGGCTCGACAGGTCCAGCTTGGAAAGGATGTTGGAGACGTGCGTCCGGGCGGTGCGCTCGGTGATGCCGAGGTCGGCCGCGATGGCCCGATTGGACAGGCCCCGGGCGACGCCCGCAAGCACATCGCGTTCGCGCGCGGTGAGGTCGGCGATCCCGTCCCGGCCGGCCTGCCCGGCCGCCCCGTTCGCGGCGCCGCCACGCATCCGCCGGGCGACGACGCCGGCCACGGCCGGGTGGAGATGGACCTCACCCGCGGCCGCGGCGCGGATCGCGGCGGCGAGCTCGTCGGCCTCGGCGTCCTTGAGCAGGAACCCCGATGCGCCCGCCTCGATCGCGGCGACCACCCGGGCTTCCTCGACGAAACTGGTGATGGCGACGATCTCGATGGCCGGTTGACGTGCCTTGATGGTCGCGGTCGCCTCGATGCCGTCGATGCCGGGCAGCATCAGGTCCATGACCACGATGTCGGGCCGCAGGGTCGCCGCAAGCTCGATCGCCTCGGCACCGTCGACGGCCTCGCCGACGACCTCGAGATCGTCGTGCAGCCCGAGGAAGTCGCGCATCCCGCGGCGGACCATGGCGTGGTCGTCGACGAGCAGGACGCGGATCGGCTTGGCCGTGACCATCGGGGCCTACGGGCCGACCGGTACGACCGGTGCGCGCTCGACGTCGTCGTCGGCAGCGGCATGCGAGCGCTGCAGGAGCAGCGCCGCGATGAGGATGGCGGCGGCGCCGACCGCCTGGACCGGGGCGAGTGCCTCGCCGAGCAGCCACGCCGCCAGCGCGACACCGACGACCGGTTCGAACAGCATCAGGATGCCCGCCCGCATCCCGCCGATGGCGCGGATGCCGCGCAGGAAGCCGAGCGATGGGATGGCCGCGGTCACGATCCCCGTGAACACGAGGAGCGGCAACACGCTGGGGCTGCGGAACGGGTAGACGAGCGCGGCAAGACCGCCTCCGGCGACGATGGCGACGACGGCTGCCCCGATGCTCGAGATGACGAGGACCACGAAGATCGCCTGCTCGGCCGGCACGGACCGATAGCCGTCACGGCTGACGACCACGTACACGGTCTGACTGAGCGCCGCGCCGAGGGCGAGCGCGACGCCGATGACGTCGAAGCGGATGGCGGCCGCGGGATCGAGCTGGGCGGCGACCACCGCGGCCATGCCGACGATCGCCAGGCCGAGCGCTACGAGTCGAATGCGGTCCAGCCGCTCGCGCCCGAGCACGACGCTCACCACGGCCACCATCGCCGGGTAGGTGTAGAAGCCGAGCAGTGCCAGGGCGATGGTGATGCGGTCGAACGCGATGAACATCGCGAGATTGAGCGTGAAGCCCATGCACCCGGCGATCAGGAGCGCCGCTCGGTCGCGGGTCGACAGGTCGCCCAGGCGGACCAGGCGCATCGTGCCGCGTCGGATCCCCCAGGCGATGACCAGCGCGAGCGCCACGAGACCGACGCCCGCTCGCCATGCGACGAACGAGGTCGGATCCATCCCTGCTTCGTAGGCGAACCGCGACAGCGGACCGAGCATCCCGAACAGGGCCGCGGATGCGATGACGATCCCGAAGCCGCCGAATGCGGGCAGGCGGGTGTGCGTCGCCGTGACGCTCGGGCTGGACACGCCCGTCATGGTAGGGCGGCGCGATGGTCAGTGGGCGGACGCCCCGGTGGTGGCGGGATCGCTGCGCTCCGACTCACCACCGACGCCGACCGCGGCCGGCGACTCGTGGCGGGTCCGGGTCAGCCGGATGGTCGTGAACGGGATCCGGATCTCCCGGAAGACCTCGATCGAGACGAGGAACCCGGCGAACAGGAACAGGACGCCCAGGAACTTGCCGAGCTGGAACAGCTCCGTCGCACCGAACCGGTTGAGGCTGTCCGTCAGGGTGGGGATGAACGCCCCGACCGCGATGAGGATGGTGGCCGGGACTCGGCTGTGGATCCGCCGCGTAACCAGCGCCCGGACGGTGCCCGGCAGCGACGCGACCAGGTTGACCGCGATGGCGACCGGCGCGATGAGCAGGTTGAACAGGAACTGGTCACCGGGCTGGTTCGGATCGAGCGAATACGGCAGCACCCGCCGCTTCGGCATGAACACGTACGTGCTGAACACCGCCCCGAGGATCAGCGCGAAGGCACCGGTGATGTTGAGGAACGGCGTCAACAGCCGCAACTCGGGCGGGAGGAGCGTGGCCACCGGCATGTGCGTCGTCGGATCGACCGCGTAGCCGGGCGCCGCCAGGGTCGTGGTGGCCATCAGCACGAGGCTGAGCAGCGTGGCGCCCACGACCGCCCCGGCAGCGAGCAGGGGCCAGCGGTCGTTCTGGAAGTAGGTCTCGACGGCCACCGCCAGCGCCAGCAGCCCGGCGGCGATGAAGTACAGCAGCGGGAGCGTCCCCGCGCCCGCGTACTCCGGTCGATTACGAACGAGGAAGGTGAACAGGCCGGCCAGGAACAGGCACAGCGCGAAGCTGTACCCGAACCGGGTGCGGCCCAGCAGGTACGCCGTGCCCAGCCCCAGCCAGCCGGCCGTCCACACAGCGCCGGTCAGGTACCAGGTCCGGTACAGCGCCTCGTTCCAGCCATTCGCGCCGGCGAGGGCTTCGGCGCCAGATGCGATGCCGTAGAACAGCATGCCGAGCCCCCAGATGAGCTGGAACCCGCCCCGCCGCTCCCGCCACTGATCGAAGAGCGCCGCGCTGAAGATGAGCGCCAGGACGGACGTCACTGCCGGGAGCGCAACGGTGAGGGGCATGCGTCAGCCGCCCGCCCGGCGATGCGTGTCGATGAACCTGAGCAGCAACCGGTCGAGCAGGGTCGAGGCCTCGCCGTACAGCGTCGCCAGGCGCGCCGAGTCGAGCGAGCGGCGGCGCCCGATGGCGGCGATCTCGGCCAGGAACGGCTGCCGAGCGACGACGAACCGCGACACGGCCTCGGTCAGCCCGGCGCCGGCCCGGGCCAGTTCGCCAGCCTGCTCATCGACGATCGACCCGGCCTCCGCCTCGGCGCGCGCGCGTGTCCCCTCATCAGCGTCGAGGCCGTCGAGGTACGCCGTGAGCGCGGCGACGAGCCGGCGGCCACGCTCACGCTGGGCATCCCTCGCCGCGTCGTCGGACGGGTCGGTGTGCTGGTCCGGACCGTCCGCGGCGTAGTGCCGCCGGTAGACGCGCGCGAATCGCTCGACGGAGGCACCCAGGCTGGCCAGTCCGCGGGTCCCGCCGGTCCTCCGTGCACGGGCGAGTCGATCGAGCTCTCGCCGATCGAAGCGGCGATGTCCACCCGGTGTCGTCCATGCGTCGACCCGGCCTTCATCGGCCCAGCGTCGGAGGGTGTCGGGGTCGACCTCGAGCAGCCGACTGGCGGGCCCGAGCGACAACCAGCGCGCACTGCCGGTCGGCTCGTGGGTCGGTGGGCTGTCAGCCGGTTCGCGCACGCAGTTCCTCGGGGTTGGTGGACAGGCGCCGACGGGCCGGCCAGGCCGTGGGGGGAAACGGCCGGCGGCCCGTCGACATGGCGAACCTGGGTAAATCTGGGTACCAGATATTCGCCCCGGCGAGCGGAGGATAGGGCCGCGCCGGGAGGGGTGTCAAACCCCAC